>JAFECZ010000240.1 GCA_018241905.1 Pseudomonadota bacterium | reverse complement strand
GTCACATTCGGGTCCGTGTTCTTGTAGCCTTTGCGAGCCATGCAATTGACCAAGGCCGATTGCTGCAACCTCGGCTCCGCGCGCCCGCCGCTCGGATAGGCCTCGTCATACACCGCAGTTGCGATACCTCCAACCAGGGCCGCGCCCGCCACCGCCATGGGAAAGACCATGGCAGCGCCGATCACGATGACGTCCGAGACCTCGTTGCCGTACACCCTGGTGCGCTGCACGCGCATCGCTGACGCCTCGGTCCGGCACGTTTCAACGTCCCTCGCAAAGGCATCTGCCTGAACACCCTCCATATCGACCATCGGAGCGTAGGCTGCACCGGAACCTTGACCAGGGACGGTTGCCGGTTGGGTTGCGCAGCCGCAGGCGAGCACGACCGCGCAGATTGCACTCAAGACATTCTTCACAGAGTTCAAAACGGTAGCGATTGTTGCTTGGCCAAGTGTCAGTGCGCGCGCATGGATACCGATCACGGCAGTCTGCAGCTGGCCCAACTTTTCCATACGGCAGCAACATGATTCGGTGCCCGCGCACCCAGCCTCGGGCAATGTGAACTGTGAGCGGGAGCTTACCAGCGCCCTCCATTCAGACGGCCGCGGCGTGAGTTGTTGACGTGGGTAACGAGAGCACGCACATCACATACCGTCGCACATGAGGTCGGTCGCTCAACATCGCCCTTTTCGAATGCTACGCACATACGCGTTAGTGCCAAGATCAAGCCATATCAATACATCAACAGGCCAGTTGGCCAGTTGGACGTCGAGAGATAGGCCGAATCGAGACTGCCGTTACGAGAGCGTCACCGGCTCATCCGGCCAACTCAGCTTCGGCAGCGTCACGCGCGGCGCTCAAGACTTTGGTGGGCTCCAAAGCCAGGATTTCGCGAGGGCGCTGCCCGCCCAGAAAGCCTGATCTGCTTTCAAACCAAGCGGCGAGACGTTCTCCGCCCCACCCGTCCAGCACGTGAATGGCTTCTTTCAGCGCAGGCAATGGATGAAAGTCGTCCCCCAAGCCATAGCGGGGGTAGTACTCGCGTTCAAAGCGTCGGATCGAGAAGATCCGCTTCTGCGCTTTCCAGCGGCTCACGGTCCCTACGGGATTGGCAGTCCCGAGCTTGGCCAGCTCGCCGATCTGGGGGGCGGTTAACCACTCCGATCCCTCAAGCACCGCCCGTTTGGCCACGGCCTGGAGGCGAGCTCGCTGCATGTCTACGGGAGTGATCTGAACGTCACCGACAAACATGTCAATAAGCTTCTCCAGGTTCGTGTTAACCCGTTTCGCGCCTGAGGCGTCTGCGTAGCCATCGCCAGGTGCGCATGCAAAAACGTTTGCGAGAATATACGATAAACGATAATATTCGCAAACGTTTTTGCGCCAGAGAATCCTCTCATTCCCCCTGTGTCATCAACACAAGCTTTGCCCGTGAATCAGGAAAGTAGCGCGGAACTGCTGCGCAAACTTCAGTCGCAGGCTCGATACCTGTTCCGCGAAGACGAGTTCGCCCGACATACCGGCCGCGAACCGGGTAGCCCCGCGTCACAGCTGGCGCTGCAGCGCCTTTCCAAGGCTGGACGCATCGTACTGGCCCAGAAAAACGCTGCCCGTTGGCTCATCGTACCTCCGGAGCAAGCGCACTACGGCGCCCCACCAGTCGACTGGTGGTTGGATGACCTCTTGCGTGACCAGGAACCGGCGTACTACCTGGCCCTTCTGAGCGCCGCACGCTTCTGGGGTTCGTCCCATTACGCCTATCAGGCCACCCAAGTCATGGTGAGCCGGCCGCGGCGGCCACTCGCAGTGGGCAAGCTGCAGGTGGAATTCGTCGTCAAGAAGACCCTCGGCGACACGCCCGTCGTTCACGAGCGGACCAAGACGGCGCACGTGCGCGTCAGCACTCGTGAAGCCACGGTGCTAGACCTCATTCGACACCAAAACAGCGTGGGCGGCCTTGAAGCTGTCGCCCGGATTACATGCGACCTGTTTCCGAAGATGACGTCGGCAGGTGTGCTTGACGCCGTGCGTGCCCTGGGCCAAGTGCCGGCCGTCCAGCGCTTTGGCTTCATGCTTGACCAACTCGGGGGGGCACGCTTGGCTGGTGCTGTCGGCACCTGGTTGCACCAGCGACGGCACAATGTGCAGCCCCTAGTCACACCCCGAGATGACGAAACCATGCACATGGTCGATGGCAAATGGGCCATTGAGTACACATTGATCCAACACGAACTTCTGAGGGAGATACGGGGATGATTAGCGCGCGGGAGCTAGCGCAGTGGCGACCACTTGCTCCGTGGAGCAGCGACCTAATGGTGGAACAAGACTTCCTCATCAGCGAGGCCGTGGCGGCCATCTTTGAGGACAAGTTCTTGAAGAGCCAGGTCGCGATGCGTGGAGGCACGGTCCTTCACAAAGCGCACCTCGCACCGGCGAGCAGGTACTCGGAAGACATCGACCTGGTACTGGTGGGCGACCGTCCGTCCGGTCACATTAAGAAGGCACTCACGCGCGTTCTTCGGCCGCTTCTTGGTACCCCGGTCGAATCGGTGATGACGGACATCCAGCTGACTGTTCGCAACCTGGTCGCCAAGTCCAAAATCATCCGCAGTACGTACACCTACGACCCTACGAGTGATGACGCGGCGCTCGCCCACCTCAAAGTCGAGGTCAACACCAACGAGAACAAGAGCTTCTTCCCTCTCGTGACGGTCAAGGTTCAGGTGCCCGGGCCTGACGAGGCGCGTCACGTCGACGTGACGTCGTATGACTTGGACGAGATGCTAGGCACAAAACTGCGAGCATTACTCCAGCGCGAACACGGCCGAGACCTCTTCGACATCGTCTGGGCATGGGAGACGTCGCAACAGCCCCATGCGGTCTCCAGGGTAGATCCGACCCGCGTCGGCGAGGCCTTCCGCTTCTACATGAAACAGGAGGGCAGCACTTTCAGTGCAACCAACATCGAAGCAGAACTTTCACGCCGGATGAAGTCGCGCAAGTTCCTGAACGACATGAACGGCTACTTGGCATCTGGCAGAACGTATTCGCCGCAGAGCGCGTACGAGCGATTCTGCCAAGTGTTCCTGCCGCACCTCTGACTCACTTCAGCGGGCGAATTCCGACCCGCTGGCCAACGTCTGGTTCTGGCAGGGTGCAGCCTAACCATACAGAATTGTTGCTTCGGCAAAGTACCTGGCAATCAGCAGTGCGGCGAGAACCGTGGCAACGTGCAGCAGCTTGTCCGACGACCTGCTCCTCTCCACCTTCCGAAGCAACCAAGCGCCCAGATACAACACGGCGATTAGCGTCGCGCAAGCGACGAAGAACGTGCATTGGACGATGGTTTTTCCACTCAGTTCCACAGTTGCGGAAGTCCAGGTTGCAGTAATTCTGCCGGGCTCAACGATGCGAATGTCCATACGTGGACGCCAATAGCTAGCCGTCGGACACCGAGGCAGATGCAAAGCCTGGCTGCAAGCGTGACATGCCGACCGAGTTCACGGCCCTCAGAGATTGCCTCGTCGCCCCCAACTACGCCGACTACTCCAGCCAGAATCTGGAGAGCCGCTCAATCCTGCTCAGCTCCAATCCGCGACTTGTGGCCCATCGGTGGGCGCCGCCGTGGTCGCGATCCAGACTGTTCAGTACTTCCAGCAAAGGCGCCGGCTCGACGGCATAGACCTGGGGCGGCGCCAGTTCCATGTGCGCGCGATAGCGCGGCCAGGTTCTGAAACGCTCGATCATCCTAGGCATCGCTTGTGCACTCTTCATGTAGTCGGTGACGATGTGCTCATCAGCGACATTCAGCAGGCGCAGCACTACGGCCGCCAGAACACCGGTCCGATCCTTGCCGGCAGCGCAATGAAATGCGACCGGATGCTCCGCCATCTCGCTCATTTTCTCGATTGCTACGACGAGGGAAGCCTCGGCCGCCAGGCAGCCGAGATAGAGCTCCGACATCACGAGCTCCGGAGCGACGCCTTCGGTCGAAGCCATTTTCAGCGGGACGTTCGCGTAGCGGATCTCCGTCACATCGCGCAGCGGACCTCTTCCTTCTGAAAGGACCTCCTCCTCAAGGCGGAGATCCACCACGCCACGAAGCCCGACGGTCGATCGCAGATGGTCCACATCCCAGGCAGTAAGCGCCTGCAGCGTGTCACTGCGAAACACGCGCCCGCTGCGCAGCCGGCGGCCGTCCCGCGTGCGCAGCCCGCCCAGGTCGCGAAAGTTGTACGCGCCTTGCAACACGGGGGACTACCGTTCAGCGTACCGGCGGTCGTTCCAGGATGTCCTCGACATCCTCGTGCGGCCGTGGAATCACATGCGCGCTGCGCACTTTGCCCACGGACTGCGCCGCAGCGGCGCCTGCATCGACGGCGGCCTTGACCGCTCCCACGTCACCCCGAACCATGACCGTGATGATTCCGCCGCCGGGTTGTTGCACGGTGACAAGGCGCACATTGGCAGCCTTGACCATCGCATCGGCCGCAAGTGTCGCGGCGGTCTTCCCCACGGTCTCCACGAAGCCCAGCGCACTGCCCTGAAGATCAGTCATCACACGTTCTCCTTCATCACGGTTTGCTTCGCCGCAAACTGGCCCAGGCCCAACCGTGCGCTGGCGATCGCACTGACAGGCAACGAAAAGATCCGCAATCCGAGCGCGTACAAGTCTTCGATCAGGCTCAAGGCGGTGCCATCCCCGCACTCCACGCCAACCTGCGCCGCGTTTGGACTTTGCGCGAGCCGCTGTAGGACGGCGCGCAACTCCGGACCCAGGCGAGTTCGCGGGTTGTAGCCCAGGTAGCCGTCGGTCAGGTAGTCCTCGAACACCTCGTCGCCGAACGACAGCGCACTCGGGTAGCCGTGGAAAGTCCGGATGATCTCGCGGATGTCCAGCCACAGCGCGGCCCCGGTCTGGGTCATCGCTTCGCCGGAGAACAAGCCGCTGGGGCTTTGCAGCATCACGCCGACCGAAGGCAGGTCGGCGCTTCGGGCTGCGCGGCAGAAGGCTTCGAGCTCCTGCACATCGCCAAGTGCCGGTGCCAGCACCGTCAACCGCGGGTGGCCGCTATCCTGGAGCGCCTGCGCAACGCCTCGCAACATCGACACATAGAAGCCCTTCAGGCCCAGTGGCAGGAACAGCCGCGGCGCGAGAGACGCCCAAGTATCAATCAACCGTTGGGCGCGCGGTGAACCGAGATTGGGAAGCCGCAACGCAACCGGCGATCGCGCTGCCTTGGCCAGCAGCGGCGCACAGGCAGCCTTCGTCAGCTCGCTGATGCGACGGTGCACCGCCGTGTCCTCGGGACTGCGACTCAGGTCGTTGATCGCTTCGATGAATCGAGCCAGATCCCCGACGCCGATCATGAGGTCCGTCAAGGCAATGACTCCCAGACCCGCCGTGGCATGCCGCAGCGCCGCATCGACATCGGCCGGCCCGACCTCAGCAGTCCAGAAGTCCGCCCCCGAAACCTCGTCCGCCCAATCCAGCAGACGATCGATGTGCTCGCCCGCGTCGGCGCCGCCTTCGATCGGAAGATGGCCGGCGTAGATTCGGCCCGTGGCGCCGTCCACCGACAGGGGCGTCCCCTCCTCGAACACCCGACCGCCAATCGTGAATCGCCCGCCAGCCGGATCGATCTCGATACCCTCGCAGCCAACCACGCAAGGCACATCCAATGCCCGCGAGACAACTGCCGCATGGCTCAGGGCGCCGCCGCGCGCCGTGACGATCGCATCAGAAGCCAGCATGCCGCGAATGTCCTGCGGACTGGTGGTCGGACGAAGCAGCACAACGCGCTCGCCGGTGGCTGCGCGCTCACTGGCTCGGTCAGCGTCCAGTACCGCCACCCCCCAGGCATGGCCAGGGGACGCACCGATTCCTTCCGTCAGTACCGGAGCGCCGGCCAGCGCGGCGCTTTCAAACGAAGGCCGCAGCAGCTTCCTGAGTTGCTCGACAGACACCTTGCCCAGCGCGTCCTGCGCAGAAATGATGCGATCGTCAACCAGGTCCACGGCAATCACGACGGCTGCCTGCGCGGTGCGCTTGGCCGGACGCACCTGCAGGAAATAGAGCTGATCACCCTCGACCGTGAACTCGATGTCCACCGCATCGCGATAGAGCTTCTCCAGCCGCTGTCCGTGGGCGTGCAATTCCTGCCGGTGCGCGTCCCGCATGGCCCCTGGCTCGGTGATCGACATCGGTGTGGCAGATCCTGACACCAAGTCCTCGCCCTGGCGGCCCAGAAGGAACTCACCATACAGCTCGCGCGCGCCCGTATTGGGGTTGCGGGTGAAGGCGACGCCGGAGCCCGAGCGCCCGTCGAGGTTGCCGAACACCATCGCCTGCACGGTGACGGCGGTTCCCAACGCGTCGTCAATCTTGTGGTGGGCCCGGTAGGCGCGCGCGCGACGGCTATCCCAGGACTCGAACACGGCCCCGATCGCGCGCTGCAATTGCCAGTGCGGATCAGCCTGCACATCGTCGACGCCTTCGGCGCGAATCGCCTCCAGTGCGGCGCTCTCCAGCGCCTGCCACGCCGCGTCGTCACCTTGCACGCGCACCGCTTGCAGCGCCGGCGCGAGCGTCTGGGCAAGCGCATCGCCATCCAGGTCCAGCACGATGTCGCAGAACATGCGCCAGAAGCGCAGCCAGGTGTCCAGTGCGAAAGCCACGTTGCCGCTGTCGTGGCCGAGGCGCTGCGCGCCCCGTGCCGTGATGCCCAGGTTCAGGACCGTGTCCATCATGCCGGGCATGCTGATCTGCGAGCCCGAACGCACGGACACGAGCAGCGGCGCAGCTTCGGCGCCCATTCCGAAGCGGCGTCCCGTCGCCCGCTCCAGCAAGCCGATCGCTTCCATGGCCTGCGCCCGTAGTGCCTCGGGCAGAGCGCCTTCGTCGCGGTAAGCCCGATAGCCGTCCGTGCCAATAACAAACGCGGGCGGTACGGGGATGCCGGCCGCGGCCATGCGCGCGAGGCCGGTGGCCTTGCCGCCGTAGCGAGCCGTATCGTCGGGATCGATGTCGGCCACCGGCCGCACGAAGAGTATGTCGGTCATGGCGTTCATGGCTCAGGTCGTATCGCGAGGGCGGCCCAGGACTGCGAGGATGTCTTCGTGGAACTCGAACCAGATGTTGTGAACGGAATCAAGGGTGGGCTTGCAGACATAGTCGCGTTGGCCCTGGTCGACGCGATCCATGCTGCGCTCGAAGCGACGCACGTACTCGGTATAGCGAGGCACCCGAGGAACCAGGGAACCAATGTCCTTGGCCAAGCGCTCGGCGCATTGCAGGAGCTTGCGCTCGACACGCTCGTCGCCCTCGCTTCTTTGCCAGTCGGTGACCGCAGCGATAAAGCGGCCGTTGAGCGTCTCGAAGGCCTCGTACCACTGGAGCGTCCGGGGCTCCACGCGGATACTCGCGTACCGCTGATGGTAGTAGTCGAGGACTGCCTGCGTGCCTGGGGGAAGCAGCATCGCGCCGTCAGGCAACGCGATGAGTTGCTCGTTTTGCTGGGCCTGTGCCAGCTGCTGGCCAACCTGGTCTGTTGGTTGCGACGTCATCTCGGAAATGGTCGCGGCCGTCGCCATCTTCTTCAGATAGATGGCATTCAGCACGGCGAACTCGTCATCTGAAAGCATGCGGTCTTCTCCAATTGCAGCCGCGCCTGCGGCGCGGCTGCATGCTGTGGGCCGTTGGGGCGGCCGTCAACCCCAGAAGTACTTGGAGCGGCGCAGGTTGGCTTTCTCACCGAAGGGAAGATAGCCCTCTCCTGAGAAGATCTTCTGCGGCACCACCGC
>JAFECZ010000023.1 GCA_018241905.1 Pseudomonadota bacterium | reverse complement strand
GCCGTCCTTCTGGAACGCCACGCCGATCTCGTTGAGCACCTTCACCTCGTTGGTGCCGCTGGCCTGGGGCGAGGTCAGCACCTGGCGCACCCGGTTCATCAGGTTGCGCGTGGTCGAGTCGCCCATCAGCGCGGCCCCGGTCTTGGTGTCGGCGTCGTAGGCGGTCAGGCTCTTGGCGGTGCTTTGCAGCGCGTTGTAGGCCTTGACGAAATCGTTGATGGCCGTTTTCATCGCCGCCGTGTTGGCCTTCATCGACAAGCCGGTGGTGCCGGTCTGCACCAGCGTGAGCGTGGTGCCCTGAATGGCTTCCTTGACGGTGTTGGTCCCGCTGCTGACGGCAATGCCGTTCACGGTGAGCTTCGCGTCCTGTGCCGCCAGCGTCTGCTGCAGGTTCTGCGTGCCGGCTGGGTCGTTGCCCAGCAGGTTCTGCAGGGCAGCATCGCCGTCCACCGAGATGCGCATGCTCGAGGCTGCGCCCGTTTCCTTGGACAGCAGCACCAGGCGGAAAGGCGTGCCGCTGCCGTCGTTCACGATGCTGGCCGTCACGCCCGCGTCGGCGGCGTTGATCGCATCGCGGATGCCCGTGAGCGTGTTGTTGCTCGAATCGATGGTGATCGACTTTGCGGCACGCGAGGCGTCGGCCGCGAAGGCGGCACCGCCGTAGGTGCCGGTGGCCGGGTCCAGCGTTCCGCCGCTGACGGTGCCGAAGTCGATCGTGACCTTGCCACTGCCGATGGCCGTGCTCGACGAGACCTGGCCCTTGGCGATGACCGATTGCGCCTGCGCCAGCTGCGACACCGTGATGCTGTAGTTGCCGGCCGAGCTGGCGTCTGTGGACGAGGCGGCCAGGATGCCGCTGACGGTGGGCGTGCCCGTCACGGCCTGGAACAATGCCGGGTCGCCCAGCTTCTTGGCCGAGGACTGCAGCGACTCGAGCGCACTTTGCACCTGGCCATAGGCCGACAGCTTGCTCGTGTAGCTCTTGGCCTTGGCCTCCAGCGCCACCAGCGGCTGGCTCTCGGCCGTCTTCAGCTGCGTGAGCAGGCCGCTCAGGTCGAGATTGGAGCCGACGCCCAGACTGCTGATGCTCGACATGTTCTTGTTGTCCTCTTCTTCTGCTTCGGAATGTTGGGTGTGAAAGTCGGGCCTTGCCCGTGACCTTGGCGCTGTGCTCTGGGGCCTCGGCCACTCCCGTGGCGCCAGGGCACAGCGCAGGCGTTGTTGTTGCCGCCTGCGGCCGCCGGGACCTTCCCTTTCGGGAGGGGCCCGGCGGTTCCTTTTTCCTTCTGTAGGCTTGTTGATCGATTAACGCAGGAGGGACAGCACGCCTTGCGTGGTCTGGTTGGCCTGGGCCAGCACCGAGGTACCGGCTTGCTGCAGGATCTGGGCGCGCGACATGTTCGACACTTCAGTCGCGTAGTCGGCGTCTTCGATGCGCGAGCGCGAGGACGACAGGTTGTTGATGGTGGTACCCAGGTTGGCGATCACCGAGTCGAAGCGGTTCTGCACCGCACCGAGGGAGCTGCGCAGCTTGTCGACCTGGGACAGGGCGGCGTCGATGGCCTTCAGCGGGTCGACAGTCGACGTGTTGCCGCTACGCGCGTTCAGCGTGAAGGCGCCGGACTTGGCCGAATCAGCATACACAGTGTTGCCCGCACCATCGGTCACCGCGCCATTGCTATGAACGCTGTAGGTGGAAACGGTCGTCGCAGAGTTGCCCAGCGAGCCATTGGCACCGACCCATGCACCTGCAACGGTGCCGCCAGCGGTGATGGTGACACCAGCCACGCCGCCGATGGTCGAAGACGTCACCGCAGTACCCGCACCTGCCGCGAGCTTGTCGCTCAAAGCAGCTGCCGAGATTTCGTCACCGGTGACATCGAAGTTGGCGGCGTTAGCCGTGGCGGTGTAGGTCGTGCTGCCGACCTTGATCGTGCCGCCCGTGCTGGCAGGCGCTTTGGCCATGCTGTCCGTCAGGCTGGTCAACGTAGCCGCCGCCACGCCACCGGCATTGTTTTGCGTCAGGTTCCCCGACCCGTCGACATAAAGCGCGGAGCCATCGGTTGCCGTGATGGTGCCAGCACTATCGATCTTGACGTCGACCGATGCGTTGGCGCCGATGGTGACGGTAGCCATCGTGCTGGAGCCTGCAGCAGGCTTGAGCGAAGCGATCGTGGCTGCATTGGTCCGACCAGTCTCGTCGAACGTGAACTTCGACTTGGTCGCGTCGTAGGTGTAAGTAGACCCGGCCGTCACGACGGAGTCGCCAGCCTTGACACCGGCAAACAGCTGCGCCTTGGTCGCGAGTGTGTTGGTGGCCGTGACATCGTACTTCTGGGTGCCGTTGACGGCAGCGCCGTTCACAGTGGCATTGGCCAGCTTCAAGTCGTCAAGGGTGGCGGCCTTGTTGGCGGTGCCCGAACCATTGATATTGAAGCCGTCCAGTTTGAGTGTCTTGGCGCTGATTTCTTCCAGGTCGATATCGATCGTTTCGCCGTCGTTCGCACCCACTTGCACCTTCAGCTTGCCAGCATCAGCCGACAGAACCTTTACGCCGTTGAACTGCGTTTGCTCCGACACGCGGTTGATTTCGTCCAGACGCTGGCCGATTTCAGCCTGGATCGAATCCAGGTCGCTCTGCGAGTTCGTGCCGTTGGCCGACTGCACCGACAGTTCGCGGATGCGCTGCAGGTTGTTGTTGACTTCGGTCAGCGCGCCTTCCGTGGTCTGCGCGATCGAGATGCCGTCGTTGGCGTTGCGCGAGGCTTGCGTCAGGCCCTTGATGTTGGCCGTGAAGCGGTTGGCGATGGCCTGGCCCGCGGCGTCGTCCTTGGCGCTGTTGATGCGCAAGCCGGAGGACAGGCGCTGGATGGCCGAGTTCAAGGCCGACTGCGACTTGTTCAGGTTGTTCTGCGTGAGCAGAGAGAGGCTGTTGGTGTTGATGACTTGCGACATCTTCGAACTCCTAGTGACTTAAGGTTGGGTTATCCGGCCGGGGCCGTAACGCTGGACCCTCCTCCCACCGCGGGACTCAAGCCATCGTTGATTGGGTTATCGGCAGGGCTTTCCAAACCTTTAGGGCGGTCACGCGAAATTTCGAAACGGATCAGGCAGGCAGGTTCATCACTTCCTGATAAGCGGCCACCAGTCGGTTGCGCACCTGCAGTCCCGTCTGGAAAGCCACGTTGGCCTTCTGCAAGTCCACCATCACGTCGTTGAGCGCAACACCTGGCTTGCCCAGTTCAAAGGACTCGGCCTTGCCGTAGGCCTCCTGCTGCATGCCGTTGATGCGGCTGATGGTGCGCTGCAGTTCGCCGGCAAAGCCGCCGGCTTGAGAACTTTCTGCCGCATCGCTTGCGCGACTCGTGGTGGCAAAGCCGGTCTGGAGCGCGGTGGTGCGCATCTGCTGCAGCACGGACTCGATGGCCGCAATGGACATGGTGAAACGCCTTTCTTGTATTGGGTCGCTCGTGAGTGAAGCCGAGCGAAAGACTGACTACTGACCAGTAATGCAAAAGCGCGCGAATGCACGCCCGCGTCCTTGAAGCGTAGTGGCACCCCTTCATTTCGCATGGGGCCAACTGAGGGCAAAAACCGGGGCTGTTCAGGCAATGCATTGCCCTGGGTGCTGCCGAGAATCCATCGCACACAGCAAGAAGCCGCCTGGTGACAGCACCCGGCTCATTGGACTTGGCATGAACTCTCATCCAGAACGACGACCTTCCATTACCTGCGCGGCAGCCGGCCGCGCAGGAGCCTCTCACGTCATGAGCTTCGCCGAATGAGCGCCGCCACCGCCGCCGCGCCGGTGCCCGCGATGCCCGCGGGCGGCATGCCCGCCGCCGCCATGCAGACCGCCCTGCCCTTCGTGGAGCGGCTGCGCACCCAGCCCAAGCTGCCGTTCATCCTGGGCGGCGCCGCGCTGGTGGCCGCCGCGGCCGCCTTCGTGCTGTGGAGCCGCGCGCCCGACTACAAGGTGCTGTATGCCAACGTGACCGAGCGCGACGGCGGAGCCATCATCGCGTCGCTCTCGCAGATGAACGTGCCCTACAAGTTCGCCGAGGGCAGCGGGGCCATCCTGGTGCCGGGCGAGAAGGTGCCCGAGCTTCGCCTCAAGCTGGCGCAGCAGGGCCTGCCCAAGGGCGGCGGCGTGGGCTTCGAGCTGATGGACAACCAGAAGTTCGGCACCAGCCAGTTCACCGAACAAGTGAACTACCAGCGCGCGCTCGAAGGCGAGCTGGTGCGCTCCATCGAATCCATCGGCACGGTGGAAGCGGCGCGCGTGCACCTGGCGCTGCCCAAGCCGTCTCTTTTCGTGCGCGACCAGAAGAAGCCTTCGGCATCGGTGGTGCTCACGCTGCAGCGCGGGCGCAGCATCGACGAAGGCCAGGTGAGCGCCATCGTCCACATGATCTCCAGCAGCGTGCCCGACCTGGACCCCAAGAGCGTGACGGTGGTGGACCAGCGCGGCAACCTGCTCTCGGCCGCAGGCAGCGGCGCGCGCGGGCTGGACGTGAGCCAGCTGAAGTACACGCAGGAGATCGAGCAGACCTACGTGCGCCGCATCGAATCGATCCTGCAGCCCATCCTGGGCGCGGGCAACGTGCATGCACAAGTGGCGGCGGACATCGACTTCGCCGTGGTGGAGCACACCGACGAGAAGTACCGCCCCAACAGCGACCCCAACAACAAGGCGGTGCGCAGCCAGCAGTCCAGCGAATCGGCCCAGCAGGGCGGCACGCCACCCGGCGGCGTGCCCGGCGCGCTGTCGAACCAGCCGCCGACCAACCCCACCGCACCGATCGCCACGCCCGGTGCGGCGCCCAACGGCGCTGCCGCCAATGCACAGGCGCGCCCCGGTGCACCCGGCGCACCCGGCGCTGCGGCCGCCCCTGCCGCACCGGCTCCGTCCTCGAGCGCCGCGTCCAGCGGCCCGAGCAACTCGCGCAAGGACGTCACCACCAACTACGAGCTGGACCGCAGCATCCGCCACGTGCAGCAAGGTGCGGGCGGCGTCAAGCGCCTGTCGGTGGCGGTGGTGGTGAACAACCGCGACACCGCGCCCGCGGGCGGCAAGCCCGCCTCGCAGGCACTCACCGCCGCCGAACTGGACCAGATCCGCAACCTGGTGAAGGAAGCCATGGGCTTCAGCCAGGAGCGCGGCGATTCGCTCAACGTGGTCAACAGCCCCTTTGCACAGGAGCGCGAAGCGGCACCGGTCGAGCTGCCGCTGTGGAAGGACCCGCAGGCCGTCGCGCTGGGCAAGAGCATCGGCCTGTATGCGGCGATGGCGATTGCCGCGCTGGTGATCTGGCTGTCGGTGCTGCGGCCCCGTGCACGCCGCCTGAAGCAGCAGCAACAGCAGTTGGCGCTGCAGCCCCAGTCGGCGGCTGCCGGCCTGCAGGCCGCCGACCCGAACACGCTGGCCATCGAGCAGGCCGAGGCCCGCGAGCAGCTGCGCCTGCGCGAGTCCGAGCGCCAGCGCGCCGACCTCGAGTACGCGCAGCAACTGGCTACCAACGACCCGCGCCTGGTGGCCGCACTGGTCAAGCATTGGATGAACGCGAATGAATGATTCCGGAAACCGCAAGGCCGCCATCCTGCTGATGGCGCTGGGCGAAGACCTCGCTGCCGCCACGCTGTCGAAGATGGCCACGGCGCAGGTGCAGGCCGTGGGCGTGGCCATGTCCAGGCTCAACCACGTCTCGAACGACGAGCTGGCCGAGGTGCTGGCCGAGTTCCGCGCGGAGACCGAGCAGCTGTCCGCCCTGCACCTGGGCTCGGGCAACTACATCCGCGCCGTGCTGCAGAAGGCGCTGGGCGACGAGCGCGCCAGCAACCTGCTGGAAGACATCCTGCAGCCCGAGGCCCCGCGCGGGGGCATCGAGCGCCTGAACGAGCTGGAGTCGGGCGAAGTGGCCGAGCTGATCCGCGACGAGCACCCGCAGATCATCGCCACGCTGCTGGTGCACCTGGACCGCAGCAAGGCCTCCGAAGTGCTGGAGAAGCTGCCGGCGCGTCTGCGCCACGACGTGATCGTGCGCGTGGCCACCTTCGGCGGCGTGCAGCCGGCCGCACTTGCCGAGCTGACCGACGTGCTCAGCGACATGCTGTCGGGCGAAGGCCTCAAGCGCAGCCGCCTGGGCGGCGTGCGAACTGCCGCCGAGATCGTCAACCTGATGGGCACCACGCAGGAGCAGGAAGCCATTGCCCATGTGCGCGCCCAGGACGAAACCCTGGCGCAGCGCATCGTCGACGAGATGTTCGTCTTTGAGAACCTGCTGGGCCTGGACGACCGCGGCATCCAGCGCGTGCTCAAGGACATCGAGGCCGAGTCGCTCATCATCGCGCTCAAGGGCGCGCCGCAGGAGCTGCGCGACAAGTTTCTGGGCAACATGTCGCAGCGCGCGGCCGAAACCCTGCGCGAAGACATGGAGATGCGCGGGCCTGTGCGCGTCTCGCAGGTCGAGGCCGAGCAGAAGGCCATCCTGCAGGTGGTCCGCCGCCTGGCGGACAGTGGCGAGGTCGTGATTGCGGCGCCTGGCACCGATGACTTCATCTAAGCGATCCTTCGCCGACTCCTACGCCCCGCTCGGGCAGCGCGCCGCCGCAGCTGCCGCAGCGCAGGACGAGCGGCCCGCAGCGCCGGTGGAATCCGCCTGGCAGCGCTGGGAGATGCAGTCGCTGGGCACGCCCAGCCGCCGCCCCGGTGCGGCCGCACGCGCGCTGCAAGAGGCCAAGGCGCCTGCGCCGCCGCGAACGCCACCAGGCCCGACGCTGGAAGACAAGCTGCTGGCGCGCCTGCGCGTGGACGCCCGCGCCATGGGCGAGGCCGAGGGCCGCCGCCAGGGCTGGAGCCAGGGCCATGCCGAAGGCCTGGAAGCCGGCCGTACCGAGGGCCGCGCCGAAGGCCTGGCCCTTGCCACCGCCCATGCCGAACAGCTGCGCGCCCTCGCGCAAGGCCTGCCGGCCGCGCTGGCCGGCGCCGAGCGCGAACTGTCCGCCTCGCTCATCTCGCTGGCGCTGGATGTGGCACGCCAGGTCGTCCACCGCAGCCTGGAGGTGGAGCCGGGGTGGATCGTGCCGCTGGTGCAGCAGTTGCTGAACACCAAGCCCGCGCTGCAGGGCGAGCCGCGCCTGCTGCTGCACAGCGACGACGTGGTGCTGGTGCGCAGCAGCCTGGGCAATGCATTGCAGGAAGCGGGCTGGCAGGTGCGCGCCGACGACAGCATCTCGCGCGGCGGCTGCCGCGTGCACTGCGCCGGCAGCGACATCGACGCCACGCTGGAAACGCGCTGGGAGCGCGTCACCACTGCCCTGGGCGGCGACACCGGAGGCGTCCATGGTTGAAGACAAGGTGCCCGCCTCCACCAACGTGCACTTGCAGGCCTGGCAGGCCGCCCTCGCGCAGGCCGGGCAGGAGGCTGCGCGGCGCGTGCCCACCAGCGTCTCCGGCCGCCTCACACGCGCCGTCGGCCTGGTGCTGGAGGCCGTGGGCCTGCAACTGCCCGTGGGCAGCGACTGCCTGATCGAGCTGCCGCCCGGCTATGCGCAGCGCCATGCCGAAGCCGAGGTGGTGGGCTTTGCCGGCGACCGCCTTTTCCTGATGCCGCAAACCGAAGTGGCGGGCCTGTTGCCCGGTGCACGCGTGTTCGCCCGGCCCGGCGCCGCCTGCGCATCGAGCGGGCGCGAAGGCGGGGTGCACACCAAGCGGCTGCCGGTGGGCGATGCGATGCTCGGCCGCGTGGTCGACGCAGCCGGCCGCCCGCTGGACGGGCGCGGCCCCATCGTGGCCGACCGGCAGGTCACCCTGTCGGCCGCGCCCATCAACCCGCTGCAGCGCGCCCCCATCGACTCGGTGCTGGACGTGGGTGT
The DNA here is from genome assembly GCA_018241905.1 of Pseudomonadota bacterium. Classification (GTDB taxonomy): domain Bacteria; phylum Pseudomonadota; class Gammaproteobacteria; order Burkholderiales; family Burkholderiaceae_C; genus Variovorax. Next base: position 14,756 of record JAFECZ010000023.1, on the reverse strand, counting down.
GCGCGCCATCAACGGCATGCTCACCGTGGGCCGCGGCCAGCGCATGGGCCTGTTCGCCGGCTCGGGCGTGGGCAAGAGCGTGCTGCTGGGCATGATGGCCCGCTACACCAGCGCCGAGATCATCGTGGTGGGCCTGATCGGCGAGCGCGGACGCGAGGTGAAGGAATTCATCGACCACACGCTGGGCGAGGAAGGCCTGGCGCGCTCGGTGGTGGTGGCCGCCCCGGCCGACAACTCGCCCCTGATGCGGCTGCAGGGCGCGGCCTATGCCACCTGCCTGGCCGAGTACTTCCGCGACCAGGGCAAGGACGTGCTGCTCATCATGGATTCGCTCACCCGCTACGCCATGGCGCAGCGCGAGATTGCGCTGGCCGTGGGCGAGCCGCCGGCCACCAAGGGCTATCCGCCCTCGGTGTTTGCCAAGCTGCCCGCGCTGGTGGAGCGCGCCGGCAACGGCGCGCGCGACGAGTACGGGTGCGGCGGCTCCATCACCGCCTTCTACACCGTGCTCTCGGAAGGCGACGACCAGCAAGACCCGATTGCCGACTCGGCACGCGCCATCCTGGACGGCCACGTGGTGCTCTCGCGCAGCCTGGCCGAGGCCGGGCACTACCCCGCCATCGACATCGAGGCCTCGATCAGCCGCGCCATGACCTCGCTCATCACGCCCGGCCAGTTCGACTCGGTGCGCAAGTTCAAGCAGATGCTTTCGCGCTACCAGCGCAACCGCGACCTGATCAGCGTGGGCGCCTATGCCGCCGGCCACGACCTGCAGCTGGACCAGGCCATTGCCCTGTACCCGCGCATGGAGTCCTACCTGCAGCAGGCCATGCATGAGCGCAGCGACTACGGGGACTCGGTCGCCCAGATGCAGCGCATCTTCGAAGCCAAAGGAGCGTAGTAAATGCCACAGAAACTCCCCCTGGACACCCTCATCGAGCTGGCGCGCGGCAAGACCGACGACGCGGCGCGCCGCCTGGGCGCGCTGCAGAACGCGCAGCTGGACGCCAAGCAGAAGCTCGCCCTGCTCACCCAGTACCGCCACGACTACCACGCGCAGCTGCAGCAGCTGATGCAGCAGGGCGTGTCCAACTCGCAGTGGCTCAACTACCAGAATTTCCTGGCCACGCTGGACGGTGCCATCTCGCAGCAGCGCGCCCTGGCGCAGCAGGCAGCGCTGCGCCTGGAGCATGGCCGCAACGAATGGCGGCAGAACAAGCGCCGCCTCAACTCCTTCGACACCCTGGCCGAGCGGGCGCAACGCCAGGCCCAGCAGGTGCAGGCCAAGCGCGAGCAGCGCGACAGCGACGAGCGGGCGGCACGCCAGTTCTTCGTGCGGCGCGCTGCGTCGTCGGCCTCCTGAAACACGGTACTTCGACACAAGAACAACATGAGTTCCCTGGTCCTCTCGATTCCCTCCGCGCCCGCCGCAGCCGGCGCGGCCTCTGGCGCACCGTCCGCGCCGCCTGCACGCGACGCGCAGTCGCCAAACGATGCGCAAGGCTTTGCCGCCGCCCTGGCCCGTTCGCGCGAGAACCGTTCCCGCCAGACGGAAGACAAGACGGAACCCGCATCGGATGCGCCGCCCGCACGCCGACGCGGCCCCGGCGCCACCCCGCAGCGCGAAGAGACTTCGCCCGCCGACCTGCTGGCCATGGCCATGCTCACGCCCGCCTTTCATGCGCAGGCCGCGCTGCAGCAGCAACAACAGCGCGCTGCAGCGCAAGGTGCCGAACCAGGCGCAGACGCCGCCCTGCAGGGCGCAAGCACGGCCGACAACGTGCCGGGCGGAGCCGAAGCACACCCGCGAACGCAGCCGGGCACCACAGCCGATACGGCCGCCGATACCGCCGCCACCCAGGCGGCGCAGGCAAATTCGGCAGAGCTTCAGGACAAGGACGAGAAAAGCGCCAAGGCCAAGGCCGACACGCTGCCCCTGCCCGACGCCAGGACGCCCGCGGCGGCCATGGCCCCGGCGGCAGCCGCCGCGCAAGTGCAGGACGCCGCCGCCGCATCCAAGCCGGCAAACGCCGCTGCGCCTGCCTCGTCGAAGTCCACGGCGGACATGGCCGCCGTGCCCCTGCGAGCCGCCCGCGAGGCCGCGCCGGCCGAGCACGACATCGACACCGCATCCGATTCGCCCGCGCCGCTGCCGGGCGCCTTCGGCTTCAAGGCGGCGCTGGCCGAAGCGACCCAGTCCCCGGCGCAAGCGCAGCCCGTGCCTCGCCTGGCCGTGCCCACGCCCGTGGGCAGCGAAGGCTGGGGCGCGGACATCGGCACGCAGATGATCCGCATGGGCGCGGGCGGCCACCACGTGGCCGAGCTCAGCCTCAACCCCGCCGGCCTCGGGCCGCTGAAGGTGACGCTGACCCTGGGCGACAACCAGGCGCAGGCCGCGTTCGTCTCGGCCCACGAAAGCGTGCGCCGAGCCCTCGAAGCCGCGCTGCCGCAACTGCGCGAAACGCTGGCCGGCCAGGGCATCCAGCTCGGCCAGGCCTCGGTCGATGCGGGCACGCAGCAACAGCAACAGGCCTACGGCAACCAGGAACAGCTGCGCGACTTCGAGGCATCGGCACGCAGCGCGCACGGCGGGCTGCGGCAGGCCGGTTCCATCGACACCGTCGACGCCATCGACGCCCAGCCGGCGCTGGCCGGCACCCGCGGCCGCGCAGCCGGCGCCATCGACACCTTCGCCTGACGCCGCCCCCGCGGCCCTGGCCGCGTGCCGGCGCGGCAAGCGCGGTCCTGCCTGGACCGGGACTGCCAATGGGGGGATATGAGCCCCTTTTTCCCCCTTCATCGGTCCTTCGCAAGACGTACCGCGCGCAAAAAATAGACCAACTCTGAACCGACCCCAACATGGCCACCAGCCCCACCATCGCGACTCCCCCTTCCCGACCGTCGAAGCTGCTGATCGCGGCGCTGATTTCCCTGAGCCTGGGCGCCCTGGGCGTTGCGGCGTATGCACTGACGCGCACCAAGGGCGAGGCCGAGCCGACCAAGCAGGTCGTCGTCGAAAAGCCCATCTTCGTGGCACTGGAGCCGATCACCGTCAATGTCCAGGGCGAAGGACGCAACCGCTTCCTGCACGTGGGCATGTCGCTGAAGGTGCGCGACGACAAGGCCAAGGCCCAGGTGATGGAATTCATGCCCGAGCTGCGCAGCCGCGCGCTCATGATGCTGTCCAACCGCCAGGCCGATTCGCTGCAGAGCACCGAGGACAAGGCGCGGCTGGCCGCCGAGATCCAGGCCGAACTGAGCCGCCCGCTGAACGACACGCTGCCGCCGCAAGGCATCGTGGGCGTGTCGTTCAACGCCTTCGTCGTGCAGTAAGCCAGGCAGGAACACCCGATCCATGGCCTATGAACAGGTCCTCTCGCAGGACGAAGTCGATGCGCTGCTGCGCGGCGTCACCGGCGGTGCGGTCGACCAGTCGAGCCTGCCCGCGGCCAAGCAGGACGGACTGCCCGCCTACGACCTGGGCGCGCCCGACCGCGTCGTGCGCAGCCGCATGCACACGCTGGAGGTCATCAACGAGCGCTTTGCCCGCCACCTGCGCGGCGGCCTGCTCAACTTCATGCGGCGCAGCCCCGACATTTCGGTGGGGCCGGTGCAGATCCAGCAGTTCGGCGAGTTCGTGCGGCACCTGCCGGTGCCGGCCAACATCAACATGCTGCACTTCAAGCCGCTGCGCGGCACGGCCCTGTTCGTGTTCGACCCGAAGCTGGTGTTCCTGGTGGTGGACAACCTCTTCGGCAGCGACGGCCGCTACCACGTCCGCGTGGAAGGCCGCGACTTCACCCGCACCGAGCAGCGCATCATCCGCCGCCTGCTGGACCTGGCCCTGGGCTGCTACGGCGAGGCGTGGCAGCCGGTGTATCCACTGGAGTTCGACTACGTGCGCGCCGAGATGCACGGCAAGCTGGCCAACATCGTCGCGCCCAACGAAGTGGTGGTGAACACCACGCTGCAGATCGAGTTCGGCCCCGTTGGCGGCTTCCTGCACGTGTGCATTCCGTATTCGATGATCGAGCCGATCCGCGACCTGCTGTCCAACCCCATGCAGGGACAGGTCGAGGTGGACAAGCGCTGGATCAAGACCATGTCGCAGCAGATGCAGAGCGCCGACGTGGAGCTGGTGGCCGACTTCCTCACGCTGCCATCCACCGTGGGCGAAGTGCTGCGCCTGCAGGTGGGCGACGTGCTGCCCATCGAGCTGCCCGCCACGGTGCTGGCCAAGGTGGACGGCATTCCGGTGATGGAGTGCGGCTACGGTGTCAGCAACGACCACTACGCCCTGCGCGTGGAACAGATGATCTCCCATCAAGACAGCGATTCTTCAAAGAACCATGACTGACAACACCTCCTCTTCCAACGCCGTGGCCGAGGACGATTGGGCCGCCGCCCTGGCCGAGCAGACCTTGGCGGAGCAGACTGCCGCCGCACCTGCCGCAGCATCTGCCGCCGCACCCGCAACCATGCCCGCCGCAGCCGCCCCCGCGGGCACGCAAGTCTTCCAGCCGCTCGAAGACCACCGCGCGCCGCCGTCGGTCGCCAGCGCACTGGACATCTCGCGCGTGCTGGACGTGCCGGTGCAGCTCACCGCGGAAATCGGCCGCACCCGCATCACCATCAAGAACCTGCTGCAGCTGTCGCAGGGCTCGGTGGTGGAACTGGACGGCCTGGCCGGCCAGCCGCTGGACGTGCTCATCAACGGCTACCTCATCGCCCAGGGCGAAGTGGTGGTGGTCAACGACAAGTACGGCATTCGCCTGACGGACATCATCACGCCGTCCGAGCGCATGCAGAAGCTGGCCCGCGCATGATTCGCCGCCTGGCCATGGGCATGCGCATGGCGGCGGCGGCCGCGCTGTGGCTTTGCACCGCGCTGGCGGCGCATGCCAACCTGCCTACCGTGCCTTCGCCCGCGCCCGCCTCGGCGCCCGCAGCCGGCGCCACCGGCGCGGTCGGTGCGGGGGGCCTGATGCAAGCCGTGCTGGGCATGGCCTGCGTGCTGGGGCTGATCCTGGCCTGCGCCTGGCTGGCCCGGCGCTTCGGCCTGCAGCGCCTGGGCGGCGGCAACGTGGTCAAGGTGGTGTCCAGCACATCGGTGGGCCAGCGCGAGCGCGTGGTGGTGGTCGAGGTAGCCGGCCAGTGGCTGGTGCTGGGTGTGACGCCGCAGAACATCAACGCCCTGCACACCCTGCCCGCCCAGGCCGGCGCGACGGCTGTCGCGGCAAGCGCTGCGGGCCATGCCGGCACGCCGCTGGACCAGTTCAAGCAGGTGTTCTCGCAGCAGCTGCGCCAGTCGCTGGGCGCCAAGCCGCGCCTGCCCGCTGCCGCTTCCTCGACATGACGCAACGCAAGCCATCGCGGCGCCGCCTGTATGCCGGCGCCCTGCTGCTGGGCGCGCTGCTGCTGCCCGCCGGCCTGTCGGCGCAAGGCCTGCCGGGGCTGACCACCACGCCCGGCCCGGGCGGCAGCCAGACCTGGTCGCTGAGCGTGCAGACGGTGCTGCTGCTCACCTCGCTGTCGTTCCTGCCGGCGCTGCTCTTGAGCATGACCAGCTTCACCCGCATCCTGATCGTGCTGGGCCTGCTGCGCACCGCCATCGGCACGCAGTCGTCGCCGCCCAACCAGATCTTGGTGGGCCTGTCGCTGTTCCTGACCTTCTTCGTGATGGCGCCGGTGTTCGACAAGGTCTACACCGAGGCCTACCAGCCTTTTTCCGCCAACAAGATCAGTGCCGAGAAGGCGCTGGAGCGCGGCGTGGAGCCCTTCAAGACCTTCATGCTCAAGCAGACCCGCGAGACCGACCTGGCGCTGTTCGCCCGGCTGGCCAAGGCGCCGGAGATGCAGGGGCCCGAAGACGTGCCGCTGCGCATATTGCTGCCCTCTTTCGTCATCAGCGAATTGAAGACGGCGTTCCAGATCGGCTTCACCATCTTCATTCCCTTTCTCATCATCGACCTGGTGGTGGCCAGCGTGCTCATGTCCATGGGCATGATGATGGTGCCGCCGGCCAGCATCGCCCTGCCCTTCAAGCTGATGCTGTTCGTGCTGGCCGACGGCTGGCAGCTGATCATCGGCGCACTTGCCGGGAGTTTCTATCCATGAGCGCCGCCCGGCCGCCCGAAGGCGCTCGCACCGCAGCGCCAAACGCGGAGCTTCTCCGATGACACCCGAATCGGTCATGACCGTGGGCAGCCAGGCCATGCAGGTCACCTTGCTGCTGGCCGCGCCGCTGTTGCTGGTGGCGCTGCTGGTGGGCCTGGTGATCAGCATCTTCCAGGCGGCCACGCAGATCAACGAGGCCACGCTGTCCTTCATTCCGAAGCTGCTGGCGGTGTTCGCCACGCTGGTGGTGGCCGGCCCCTGGATGCTCGAGCAGATGCTCGACTACATGCGCCAGCTCTTCGGCAGCATTCCGAACATCGTGGGCTGAAGCGTCCGCGCGGACTGACATGCAGCCCGTCTTCAGCGTCACCTCCGCCCAGTGGGCGGCCTGGATGGCCGCCTTTCTCTGGCCCTTTGTCCGCATGCTGGCGCTGGTGAGCACCGCGCCCATCTTCGGCGAACCCACGGTGCCGCGCCGGGTGAAGGTCGCCATTGCCGTGCTGCTGGCCGTGGTGCTGGGCCCCACGCTCGGGCCCATGCCCGACACGCCGGTGGTGTCGGCCGGCGGGCTGTGGATACTGGTCCAGCAGGTGCTCATCGGCGGCGCCATGGGCTTTTTCATGCGCCTGGTGTTTGCCGCGGTGCAGGCGGCGGGCGAGTACGTCAGCCTGCAGATGGGCCTGTCGTTCGCGAGCTTTTTCGACCCCATGGGCGGCGGCGGCAGCACCACGGTGGTGTCGCGCTTCCTGCACATGCTGGCCATGCTGCTGTTCCTGGCCGCGGACGGGCACCTGATGCTGGTGGCCGCGCTGGCCGACAGCTTTCGCACGCTGCCGGTGGCCGATGCGCCGCTGTCGGCCCAAGGCTGGATGTTCCTGGCGCAGGCCGGCGGCCAGGTGTTCGTCACCGGCCTGATGCTGGCGCTGCCGCTGGTCACCGCCCTGCTCACGCTCAACCTGGCCATGGGCATCCTCAACCGCGCGTCGCCGCAGTTCAGCATCTTCGCGGTGGGTTTTCCGCTGACGCTGCTGGCGGGCATCGTGATGCTGGAACTGCTCGTGCCGCGGCTGGGGTCGTTCCTGGAGCCGCGCTTTGCGGCGGGGTTGGCGGGGGTGGCGGACTTCGTGGCGGCGCTGCGCAGGTAAACCAACGCTGCGGTCTGCTGCGCTGACGCCAGTTGTCGCGAGAAAGCTTTGGCAAACTCGCACACTTCTTGAAAGGTCAGCCCCTGCTTATGAACCCCGAAGGCGCCGCCCAGGAATCCGTCCATATCATTGTTGTGTCCGTCGGCACGATTGGCGACGTTCAGCCATTCATCGGGCTCGCACTGGCCTTGACGCAAAGAGGGCATCGGATCTCGTTCCTGGCACCCGCAGTGCACGAGGGGTTGATCCGCAACGCAGGGCTCGCATTCCATCCCCTCGGCAGCCGCGAGGACTACCACGCCCTCATCAACAATCCAGATATCTGGGATTCGAAAAAGGCGTTCGCCGCTCTATGGCGCGGCACGCTCGGCAACTTGAGACAAATCCCTGAATTCATCCAGTCCTTGCCCGCAGAAGAGCCCTGCCTGCTGCTCAGTCATCCCTTTGGGCTTCCTGCCGCAGCGTTGGCGCGGGCGGTTCGTCAAGACATGCCGATCGTCGGCGCGTACGTGGCGCCGGCCAATATGCGAACCGTGCACAACCCCCTAGTGATCGGCCCATTCCTTGTTCCTCGGTGGCTTCCGACGAGTTGGCGTCGCTGGGTCTGGAAGCGAGTAGACGCAAGATTCGTCGATCCGTTCGCCTGCTTCGACTTGAACGCCGAGCGTCGACTCAAAGGGCTGCGGCCCATAGCACGTGTCATTGAACACATGCATACGGTCGCGGATCTCTCCCTGACACTCTTTCCGACATGGTTTGCCAAGGATCAGCCGGACTGGCCGCAGCCGCGATGCGGCGCAGACTTTCCGCTGTACGAACCGCACCCCAATCAGGAGTTGCCCGTCGAACTCGAGCAGTTTCTTGCCGGAGGTGACGCACCGATCGTCTTTACGCCAGGAACCGGCCACAGGCACGCACGCGGATACTTCGCTCAGGCACTCGATGCAGTGACCCAACTCGGTCGGCGTGCAATCTTCTTGACACCGTTCGCTGCTCAGTTGCCCGATATATCGGCCAATGATGCGGTCCTTTGGCAGTCGTATGTACCGATGAGGCAATTGCTCCCTCGGGCGGCAGCCATTGTTCATCATGGCGGCATCGGGACCACAGCCGAAGCCCTAAGAGCAGGGATTCCGCAATTGGTCGTGCCGCTCGCTCATGACCAGTTCGACAACGGTGCTCGCATTGAAGCACTTGGCGTTGGCCGCTCGATCAAGGCCAACCGAGCGTCTGGGGCGACCCTCAAATCAGCGCTGGCAAGCCTCACGACATCGCAGACGGTCAATGCCCAGTGCAAAGCCGCAGCCATGCGCTTGACCGGAACGCCCGACCTCAGCGCCGTCTGTGACGCGATGGAGATGCTGCTCCGTACGAAACGACAAGCATCAACCTGACCGAAACGCGCCCACAAAGGGGCGCGACGGAATCAAACGGACGCGAGCCGATCCACCGTATCAGGGAAACGCTGGACAAGGCGAATCAAGAGCGCTGCCTGTGCATTCGGCTTGGCGCGCCCCTGTTCCCAGTTCTCGAGCGTCCTTGGGTTGGTGCGCAAGTAGCGCGCGAAAACAGGACGAGACAAATGAAGGCTTTCACGCAGTGCGAGCAATTCACTTGCAGGGATCGTTGGCGCCGGCATGTCTTGAACCTCGTGCGTTCGCAGCGTGCGTTTGCCAGCGCGATGCTCTTCGAGCGCCTCGAAGCCTTCGGAAATTTCGGCAAAGAGATTTCGCTTCGTCATTTTCTGGACTCCAATTCGCGTTTCAGCATACTCTTGAGCACCTTCTTCTCGTCGGGCTTCAAGTCGGTTGCCTCGTCCTTGTCGTAGAGGGTGAACAGCCAGAATTGCGAGCCGCCATCCCACCAGTAGTAGATGACTCGCAGGCCGCCGCTCTTTCCCTTGCCTCGCCGCGGATCTCCGTGTCGAAGCTTGCGCAGACCGCCAGTGCCTTCGATGACATCCCCTGCTTCCGGGTTCTTCATCAGCGCTCCTTGCAGACCGCGAAACCCGTCATCGTCGAGATAGTGCGGGCGCAGGCGATGGAACGCGGGTAGTTCGACGAATACAGCTTTCACACGCAAAGTATACGCAACTTGCGTATAAATAACAATCCGTGGCCGGGGAACGCCCTTGCGCCCTCACGAAAGCTCACGTGCCCCCTCGCCCCCGCTGACCGCACAAACCTCCCAGCGCCCCGGCACCCCCTTGAGTTCGTACGCGCCCCGCTCGACAAAGCGCAGACGCGAGCCAACCAGGATGTCGCGCACGGTCCGCGACACCAGCACCTCCCCGCCCTGGGCCAGGGCCAGTACGCGCGCCCCGATGTGCACCGTCATGCCGCCCACTTGCCCGTCGCCGCGCAGTTCGACGTCGCCGAAATGGATGGCGGCGCGAATCGAGAGACCCAGGCCCGCCATGGCGCCGTGCAGTGCCTGCGCGCACTCGATGGCGCGGTCCGGGCGCTCGAAGATGGCAAAGACGCCATCGCCGGCCGTGTCCACCAGCCGGCCCCGAAAAAGCCCGAGCTGTTCGCGCAAGGCCTCTTCGTGCCGGTCGAGCAGCATGCGCCACGCCGCGTCGCCCAGTTCGGCGGCGCGCCGGGTCGAATCCACGATGTCGGTGAACAGCACCGCCGCCAGCGCACGGTCGGACTCTCCGCCGCGGCGGGCGCCCGTCAGGAATTGCTCGACATGGTCGAGGATCAGGTCGGGCGCTTCCCAATACGGCAGGTAGTCGGTGCCGGGCAATTCCTCGAAGCGCGCACCGGCCACATGCTCGGCGATGTAGCGCCCCTGGGCCACGGGTGCCCAGGCGCAGTTGCGCCGCGTCATCACCAGCGTGGGCACGCCGATGGCCGAAAGCGCCGGGCGCACGTCCCGCTGCGACTGGCTCAGGAAATTCTCGGCCACGGTCTTGGGCGAGCCGATGGCCCGTGCCAGCTTGGACTGCCAGCGCAGCGCGCGCTCGTCCTGGGCCAGGCTCGGGTTCTGCGTACGGGCAAAGCGCTCGGTCCCGAAGTGCTTTTGCGCAAAGGAGGAAAAGCCCGCCAGGCCCTCGGGCGGAAAGCCGGCGGGATAGTCGTGCGCCACGATCCAGCGCGCCGTGGCATTGAGCAGGAGCAGCGCCGAGATTCGCCCAGGGTGGGCCGCTGCAAACTGCAGGGCCATGGAGCCGCCATCGGTGATGCCCAAGATGGCCGCCCGGCTCGAGCCGGCCGCATGCATCACCGCCAGCAGGTCTTGCGACCAATGCTGCTGGGCGTCGTGGCCGTCGTGCGGGCGCTGGTCGGACAGGCCGGAGCCCCGAGGGCTGAAGCGGATGACGCGGCAAAACGATGCCAGCCGCCGCAGGAAGCGCGCAATGGCGGGCTCCTCCCACTCCAGATCGAGCGATGCCCACCAGCCCGTGGTGATCACCAGGTCGCGCGGCCCCTCGCCCAGCACCTGGTAGGCAACGCGGTCGTCACCGACCAGGGCGTAGCGTGTTTCCGGGGCGGACATGGCGCGTGCAACAAGCGAATGCGGCTACGCGTCGAATGCCTTGATCGCCGGATGGAAGGTGGCCCAGGCGTAGGGCGCGCAGGTGCAGTGCCGGGCAAGCAACTCGTTGGGGTCTTCCATGACGGAGAAGCGCCGGCCATCGTTGTCGCGGCACCAGGCGCATTCGTCGCCGGTATTGGCCAGCGCAAGCGACATCTCGCGGCACAGCTCGCGCATGCTGACCACGGCGTCGTGTCGCGCCTTCTGCAGCAGCGCGTTGCGGTGGAGTTCGCCGGCAAAGGCGGCAAGGGTGCGGCGCGGCGACAGGGGCGCGCGCAGCAGCTCGGCGGCGCGGATGTTCAGCGCGAGATCGGCCGCATCCCTGGCGCGCGCCTGGGCCGGGTCCGGCCGCAGGCCGGGGGCCTGCGCAAAATCCCGCAAGTAGTCGGCCACGACCGCCTCGCCCCGGGGCGTGAGCGCGCGCGAATTCCGGATCGCAAGCGCCAGGTAATGTTCCAGCGGCGGCAACTGCGCCTGCGCCTGGGGGCTCGTCTGATTCCGTACCGTTGGGGGCGAAGCGTTCCCGAACAAAGAACTGAACAGTTTCATGATGAGCACCGCAAGCGGCGTTCAGTTACTTCGTGCTACATGATGCCAGAGAGCTTCGATCCCCACACCAGGAGCGTCGCCGCCACGGCGGTCCAGATCACGCCGATGGCCACCGCCCCTGCCAGGCTGCGCGGCTTGGAGGCCTTGGCCGCCATCCATTGCTCCGCCTTGGCACGCGAGTCCTGCAGCACCTGCGCGGGCAGCAGCCGCACCGCGAGCCAGATCAGCACGGGCAGCAAGATGACGTCGTCGAGGTATCCCAGCACCGGAATGAAGTCCGGGATGAGGTCGATGGGGCTGAGCGCATAGGCCACCACGAACGCGCCCATGGCCTTGGCGTACCACGGCGTGGCCGGGTGCGAGCGCGCAAACCACAAGGTCATCACATCGCGCTTGAGTTGGCGCGCCCAGGCGCGGGTCGTATCGAGAAAGCCCATCGAGCAAGCGAAGCAAAGGAAGGATGGGCACAACTGTACCGGCCACCACTTGCTGCCTTCCCGCCCGATGAGCAGCCGGCACCCGCTTGCCCCGCGGGTGCCGGCCGGCTCCGTGGTCAGAACTGGTCTGCCAACCCCATCGCCGGGTCGCTCACCGCATGCCGGCCGGTTTCCACCCGCCCCGCCAAGCGCCGGTAGAAGGCCGCATCGGCATCGCAGCGCACTGCCAGGTCGTACCACTGGCCGCTGGACTCCAGGCTCCAGCGCATGGTGGACTCTGCACCCGCGCCAACCCGCGCCGACCAGGTGCCGTCGCGGTTGTGCCCTTGCCCCGCGTTGTCGCCGTCCTGCGCATTGCTGTGGCCGGCGGAGCCCAGCAGCTGCGGCAGCGCATAGGCGCCGTTGGACTGCACGGTGAAGCGGCATTCGCGCCTGCCCTCGTTGCGCAGTTGCAGCAGCAGGTCGCCGCGCTTGACGTCGTAGCCCACGCGGATCTCGGGCAGCGCCACGCCGCTTGCGCGCATTGCATTCAGGTTGCCCTTGAACTGGCGGTGGTAGCCGTTGGGGCCCAGCACCCACAGGTCGTACTGGCCGGCGTCGTCGGCCATGGCGTTCCAGTCGTCGTTCAGCTGCTTGCCGGGCTCGACCATGAAGCGGCGCGGCAGGCGGTCGGCCAGGTGCAGCTTGTCGTAGACGTGGAACACCGCGGCCGCCTTGCCGCTGTTGGCGAACAGCAGTTGCAGGCGACCGCCGGCCGCGTCGCTGCGCGCGCTGGTGTGCAGCTCGTACGGCAAGGCGCGCGAAGGCCGCACGCCGGTGGCCTGCCTTGGCAACGCGGCGTCGGCGGTGGGCGTGATCTTGGGCATGGCCTGCTGCGCCGCCGTGCGCGCATCGACCTCGGCCTTGGTGCTGCGGCCGGCCAGCGTGGGCAGCGGCTCGTCGTTGGGGCGGTCGAAGTTGAAGGCGCTGGTGAGGTCGCCGCACACCGCGCGGCGGTAGTTGCTGATCTGCGGCTCCTTCACGCCGAAGACCTGCTCCAGGAACATCAGCGTGGAGGTGTGGTCGCACACCTGCGAGTTGACCCAGCCGCCTCGGCTCCAGGGCGAGACCACCCACATCGGCACGCGCGGGCCGGGGCCGTAGGGCCGGCCGTCCCTGGCCGGCTGGCTGGTCGTGGCCGGCGTGTAGTCGTGGTACTCCACCGCCACCTCGGCCGCGGCCATGGTGGTGCCGCCAGCCAGCGTGCCGTCGGCATTGCGCGAGGGCGCCGAGGGCGAAGGCAGGTGGTCGAAGAAGCCGTCGTTCTCGTCGTAGTTGATGAGCAGCACGGTCTTGCTCCACACCTCGGGGTTGGCGGTGAGCGCGTCCAGCACTTCCTGCACGTACCAGCCGCCCTTGGCCGGGCTCGACGGGCCGGGATGCTCGCTGTAGACCGAGGGCGCGATGATCCACGACACCGCCGGCAGCCTGCCGGCCTGGATGTCCTCGCGGAAGGTCTCGAGAAAGCCGTAGGGCATGGTGTTGTGGAAGCCCTTGGCCAGCGGGCTGAGCGCATCGTCCACCGACGCGTCGTAGAAGGGCCCGGCCGCGGTCACCGGCTGCGTGATGTCGGTGGCCTGCACGTACAGCGGGCGGCGCGCGGCAGGCATCTGCTCGATGGCGGCTCGCCAGTGCCGAAAGCTCATCATCTCGTTGCAGCCGTAGTTGTCGATCAGGCTCTGGTAGACCTTCCACTTCACGCCGGCCTGCTCGAGGCGGTCTGCGTAGGTGGTCCAGGTCCAGCCGGCGGTGGATGCGCCGATGTCGTTGCCGCCGTTGAACTGGTTGTTCAGCGCCGCCACTTCCACGCGGCTGCCGTCGGCGGGGCTGGTGCCGTTGGGGCCGTTGGTGCCGCTCCAGTAGAACAGGCGGTTGGCGATGGTGCCGGTGTGCATGCCGCAGTGGTAGTGGTCGCACAGCGTGAAGGCCTCGGCCAGCGAGCGCTGGAAGCTCACTTCCGCTTCTTCGTAATAGCCCAGCGACAGCAGGTTCTTCGCATCGGGCCACTTGTACATGCGGCCATGGTCCCATGCGGCCTGCGAGTCGGCCCAGGTGTGCGGCGTGCTGCCGGCGCGCTGCGCGTTGCCCTTGCTCTCGTCCAGGTGGTAGGGCACGTAGGTGCCGGGCGGCGTGGTCTTGGTATAGGTCTGGTGGAAGATGGTCTTGCCGTTGGGCGCAGGCACGGCAAAGCGGTCGCCGAAGCCGCGCACGCCCTTGTAGGTGCCGAAGTAGCCGTCGAAGGAACGGTTCTCCATCATCAGCAGAACGACGTGCTTCACGTCCTTGATGGTGCCCGTCTCGCGGTGGGCCGGAATGGCCAGCGCACGGCGGATGCTGGGCGGGAAGGCGGTGAGCGTGGCGGCGGCAATGCCGGTGCCGGCGGTGCTTTGGAGAAAACTGCGACGAGTCGTGGTCATGGGGCGATGAATCCTCTTGTTCGATTGTTGTTCAGCAGGTGTTCAAGGGGCGAGGCGCATCGGAGGTGGTGCAGATGCGCAGGCGCATCCGCCCCTGTGCTGCTTGCGCCGCGACAAGGGACAAGTCCTCCTGGTGGTTCTTGAATGAGAGCGTGGCCTTGGCTTGCAAGGCAACTGCAAGGCTAAGCATTCGTCGTGACAGGTCAACGAACTTGCGATGACTTTGGCGAAGCTGACGCGTGCGCGGAACGAACTGTTGCCACATGCAACCCGTGGCGCGAACTTATGAATTCATCGCGTTGCCGCGAATGAAAAAGGGCCCGATTGGGCCCTTGATGCTTTCAGGTTCGGCGGCCTCAGGGCACACCCACCCTCACCCGCCCTTGCGCAAAGAAACTGCGCAGGTTCTCGACAACCAGGTCGGCCATGGCCTGCCGCGTCTCGCGGGTGGCACTGGCCACATGGGGCAGCAGCACCACGTTGTCGAGCTTGAAGAAGGCCTCGGGCACCTG
>JAFECZ010000239.1 GCA_018241905.1 Pseudomonadota bacterium | reverse complement strand
CCCAGGCCCTGCACGGCGCCGCCGTCGAGCTGGCCGCGCACGATCATGGGGTTGACCACGGTGCCCACGTCGTTCACCGATGCATAGGCCACCACGGCCACCTCGCCCGTGGCGGGGTCGAGCTCCACCTCGCAGATGTGGCAGCCGTTGGGCCAGCTGGGGCCGCCCACGGTGGTGCTGGAATCGACCACGATGCGCTGGCCGCTCTGCTTGCCGGCCAGCTCGAACAGGCCGATGGACAGGTCGGTGCCCTTCACCGAGAAACGGCCCTGCATGTAGTCGATGTCGTCGGCCGCGGCCTCCAGCTCCTTGGCCGCGAGGCCGCGCGCATGGTCGATGGTGCGTTCTGCGCCTTCATGCAGCGCGGAGCCGCCGGTGAAGAGCGAGCGCGATCCCGCGCTGCCGAAGCCGTTGCCGCGGTCGGTGTCGCCCAGCACCACGCGCACCTGCTCGATGGGCACGCCGAACACGTCCACCACCAGCTGCGTGAGCGAGGTGGCAATGCCCTGCCCCATGGCGTTGACGGCCGAAAACACTTCGACCACGCCCTCTTCGGCCAGCACGGAGACGGTGACGCTTTCCTGCAGCGCATTGCCGCCGGTCCATTCGAGAAAGGTGGCAATGCCCAGGCCGCGCACCAGCCCGCGCTGCGCCGATTGCGCCGCGCGCGCGTCGAAGCCCTTCCAGTCAGCCAGTGCCAGGCCCTGGTCCATCACATGCTCGAAGCGCCCGCTGTCATACACCTGCGCCATGGGGTTGGTGTATGGCATCTGTTCGGGGCGCACGAAGTTGCGGCGGCGCAGCTGGATGCGGTCGATGCCGCTCTGGCGCGCCGCCTCGTCCATGAGGCGCTCCATGTTGAAGATTGCCTCGGGGCGGCCCGCACCACGGTACGCCCCCGTGGGCGCCGTGTTGGTGAGCACGGCCTGGAAGCGGAAATCGATGGTCTGGATGTCGTAGACGCTGGTCTGCACCCAGGGGCCGATCAACAGCTGGATGGCCACGCCGGCGCCGGTGGGATAGGCGCCCACGTTGGCCTGCGAATTCAGGCGCAGCGCCAGGATGCGGCCGTCTGCGGCCAGCGCCATCTCTGCGTTCACCTCCACGTCGCGGCCGTGCGTGGTGGCCAGGAATTCCTCGCTGCGGTCGGCAATCCACTTCACCGGCCGCTTGAGTTCGCGCGCGGCAAAGCCCACCACGGCGTCTTCCGGGTACAGGCCGGTCTTCATGCCGAAGCCGCCGCCCACGTCGCTCACCAGCACGCGCAGCTCGGAGTTGGCGATGCCCAGCATGGCGGCCAGCGTGTCGCGCACGCCGGTGGGCATCTGGGTGCTCATCTGGATCACCGTGCGGCTGCTGCCGGGCGCCTCGGGCGCGGCGAGGATGGCGCGCGGCTCCAGCGTGACTGCGGCCAGGCGCTGGTTGTGGATCTGCAGGCGCACCACGTGCGCCGCTTGCGAAAAGGCTTCCTGGGCTGCCTGCGCATTGCCGTGACGCATCTCGGCACAGATGTTGCCCGGCGCCGCATCCTCGCTGAGCACGGGCGCGCCTTGGGCGACGGCGGCGGGAATCGTCGCCACCATGGGCAGTTCCTCGTACTCGACGTACACCGCCTCGGCCGCATCGCGCGCCTGCTGGAGCGTTTCGGCCACGACTGCCGCCACGGGCTCGCCGACGAAGCGCACGCGCTCGTGCGCCAGCGCGCGCCGATCCGGGCCGCCGGCCGGCTTGCCGTCGGGGCGCCTGAAGCCGGCCACGCCGGGAATGGGCTGCACGCCTGCGGCCACCAGGTCGGCGCCGGTCAGCACGCGCACCACGCCGGGCATGCCGGCGGCACCGGCCGTATCGACGGCAACGATGCGGGCATGCGGATAAGGCGACCGCAGGAAAGCCACATGCAGCTGCCCCGCCTGGCTCAAGTCGTCGGTGTAACGGCCCCGGCCGGTCAGAAGCTGTTCGTCTTCCAGGCGCTTGACGGCCTGGCCGCTGCCAAAGCGCATGGCCTCGGGCGGGTTGCGATTGGAAAGTGCGCTCAAGGCAATGACCTCGTGGAGTGGTTGGACTGGTCTTCTTGCATTGTGTTGGCTGGCGCCCGCAGGCGTCAAACCGCCAGGGACGCGGGGTCGACACGCACCCGCACCGCGTCCCCCACCCGCAACTGCCCGCCGCGAAGCACCCGGGCCGTCACGCCGGCCAGGCGCAGCGGCTGATCGGCGAAGAGCGCGCGGGCGGCCAGCAGGTTCAGGCCCGAGACGACCAGGTTGCGGCGCAGTTGCTGGGCGCGCAGCCAGATGGCTTGCAGCCGTCCGTCTTGCGCGAATCGACGTGCAAGTTCGCGCAGGCCGCCACCTGCACCAGTCATGGCGGCAGCAGCGGGAGCAGCGCCGCGATCAGTGCACTGGCCTGCCGGCCCGCCACTTCCTCGATGTAGGCGGAAAAATCCACCTGCGCCTGGTCGTCGGCGCAGTCGGAAATGTTGCGCACGGCGGCGAAGGGCACGCCGTGGTCATGGCACACCTGCGCCACGGCTGCCGCCTCCATCTCCACGGCCATCGCATCGGGGATGGCGGCGCGCAACTGGGCCGCCTCTTCGGCACGCGAGACGAAACGGTCTCCGCTGGCGATCAGGCCGCGATGGATGCGCAGCGGCTCGAGCAGGCCAAAGCGCCGGCGCGTGGCCTCGTCCAGCGCGCCGCCTTCCAGCACCTGCTCGGCAGCCTGCGCCAGGCACGCGGCCAGCACGCCATCGGCAGGAAACCGCGAGCGCCCGTACAGCGGTACCTCGTAGCGGGGAAAGATGGGCGATGCGTCCATGTCGTGCTGCACGAACTCGGTGCCGATCACCGTGTCGCCCACGCGCACCGACGGGTGCAGGCCGCCCGCCACCCCGGTGAACACGATGCGCGAGACGCCGAAGCGCTCGATCAGCGCCGCCGCCGTCGTGGCGGCCGCCACCTTGCCGATGCGCGACAGGGCAAGCACCACCTCGCGGTCCTGCCAGCGCCCCAGCTGGAATTCGCGGCCTGCGTAGCGCTCGGTGCGCACGTCCTGCAGGTGGGCGACCACGCCTGTCTGCTCTTGCGCCATTGCGCTCAGGATGCCGGTCGTCATGCTCGGATTTCCTCCTCTGGAAACGAAAAAAGGGCCGGCGAAGGCCGGCCCCGTTCTTCTTCTCGGCGTTTGTGCAGCTTACTGCTTGATGTCCACGCCGTAGAAGGTGTGGCGCCCGAAGGGGCTGAGCTTGAAGTCGATGACTTCGTTGCGCACCGGCTTGAGCTGCACTGCGTGCGCAATGGTGAACCAGGGCGCCTGCTCCTTGAAGATGACTTGCGCCTTCTTGTAGAGCGCCTCGCGTTCGGCCTGCTTGGGCACGCTCTTGGCCTTCACCACCAGGTCCTCGTAGGGCTGGTAGCAGAACTTGGCCACGTTCGAGCCGTTGGACTGGGCCGAGGCACAGCCCAGCAGCGTGTAGAGGAAGTTGTCCGGATCGCCGTTGTCGCCGGTCCAGCCCAGCATGCCCATCTGGTGCTCGCCGGCCTGCATGCGCTTGCGGTACTCGCCCCACTCGAAGGTCTTGATCTCGGCCTTCACGCCCACCTTGGCCAGGTCCGCCTGCATCAGCTCGGCGATGCGCTTGGCGTTGGGGTTGTAGGGGCGCTGCACCGGCATGGCCCACAGGTCGGTGGTGAAGCCGTTCGGGTGGCCGGCCTCGGCCAGCAGCTTCTTCGCGCTTTCGGGGTCGTACGGGTCGTCCTTCACCGCATCGTTGTAGGACCACATCGTGGGCGGGATGGGGTTCTTGGCGGCCACGCCCGAGCTCAGGTACACGCCGTCGATGATCGCCTTCTTGTTGATCGCCATGTTGACGGCCTTGCGCACCCGCACGTCGTCGAAGGGCTTCTTCGTCGTGTTGTACGCCAGGTAGCCGACGTTCAGGCCGGGCTGTTCCAGCACCTTGACGTTCGGGTCCTTGCGGATGGTGTCCAGGTCAGCCGGGTTCGGGTAGGGCATGACGTGGCACTCGCCCTTTTGCAGCTTGGCCCAGCGCACCGACGCGTCGGGCGTGATGGCGAACACCAGGTCGTCGATCTTGGCCTTGCCGTCCCAGTACTGCGGGAAGGCCTTGAAGCGCACGATGGCGTCCTTCTGGTACTGGACCAGGTAGAACGGGCCGGTTCCGATCGGGTCCTGGTCGATCTTCTCGGGCGTGCCGGCCTTGAGCATGGCAATGGCGTATTCCTTGGACTGCACGCCGGCGTACGGCATCGCCAGGTTGGCCAGGAAGGGCGCCTCGGGCTTGTTCAGCACGATCTTCACCGTGTAGTCGTCCACGCGGTCCACCGACTTGAGCAGCTTGGGCATGCCCATGTCGTTGAAGTAGGAGTGGTTGGGGCTGGTGACCTTGTAGAAGGGGTCATTTTCCTTCCACTGGCGCTCGAACATGAACATCACGTCGTCGGCGTTGAAGTCGCGCGTGGGCTTGAAGTTCTTGCTCGTGGTGTGCCACTTCACGCCCTTGCGCAGGTGGAAGACGTACTCGGTGCCATCGGCGTTGATGTCCCACTTCTCGGCCAGGGCCGGCAAGACCTTGGTGCCGCCGCGCTCGAACTGCACCAGGTTGTCATATACCTGCGTGGTCACGTCGAAGGAGGTGCCGGTGGTATTGATGCCGGCATAGAAATTCTCGGGACTGCCTTCGGAGCAGAACACCAGTGTCTTGGCCGAAGCGGCAACGCATGTGAGCGCGAGCGCTGCGGGAAGGATCGACGCGGCGACTCGTGCGCGCCGTGCGATGCTGGGGATGGATTTCATGATCGAATCCTTTGTCGTTGAAAAGGGTTGGTTTAGGAAGACGACTTCGCCGTTGAAAAAGAACCGGCGGAGCCATTCACGACGACGGGCGCCCCTTGATCGCCATCGTCGAGAAACTTCTCGGCGTGGTGGCAGGCCACCAGCCGTTCATCCAGGGCACGCAGCAGCGGGCGCTCGGCCCGGCAGCGCTCGGTTGCATGGGCGCAGCGCGTGCTGAAAACGCAGCCGGTCGGCGGGTTGAGCGGCGAGGGAAGCTCGCCCTTGAGCACGATGCGCTCCTTGCTCAAGCCGGGCGTGGACGCCAGCAGCGCCTGCGTGTACGGATGCAGCGGGCGCGCGAAGATGCGCTGCTTGGGGCCCTGCTCCACCGCGTGGCCCAGATACATCACCAGCACGTCGTGCGCAATGTGGCGCACCACGCTCAGGTCGTGCGAGATGAAGAGATAGGCCAGGCCCAGTTCGGCCTGAAGGTCGGCCAGCAGGTTCAGCACCTGGGCCTGCACCGACACGTCGAGCGCCGACACCGGCTCGTCCGCCACCACCAGCTTGGGGCTGAGCATGAGCGCGCGCGCAATCGCGATGCGCTGGCGCTGGCCGCCGGAGAACATGTGCGGATAGCGGTCGGCGTGCTCCGGGCGCAGCCCCACCTGCTTGAGCATCTGCTGCACGCGGCGCTTGCGCTCGTCCTTGCCGAAGGGCATGTTGATCTCGAGGGGCGCCTCGAGGATGGCGCCGATCTTCTTGCGCGGGTTGAGCGAGCCGAATGGATTCTGGAACACCAGTTGCACGGCGCGGCGCAGGTTGTGGCGCTGCGCGGAGCTCATGATGGCCACGTCGTGGCCGTCCACCACGAGCTGGCCGGCGCTGGGCGACTCGATGAGCGACACCATGCGCGCGAGCGTCGACTTGCCGCAACCCGATTCGCCCACCACCGCCAGCGTCTTGCCGGCCTCCAGCGTGAACGAGACACCGCCCACCGCATGCAGTGCAGCCGGCTCCTTGAACAGGCCGCGGCGGATCTTGTAGATGCGCTTGAGGTCGGTGGCCTGCGCCACCACCCCGACCGGGCGCTGCACCGGCGTGTTGTCCTGCACCAGGCTCATTCGGCTGCCTCCACCGCCACGCGGCCGTCGCGAACGATGTCGGCGTTGCGCTGCGGATCGCCCAGGGGGTAGTGGCAGCGCACCTGCCCGCCCTGCCAGTCGCGCAGCAGCGGACGCACCGAGCGCGAATGCTCGGTGGCGTAGGCGCAGCGCGGCGCGAACAGGCAGCCGGCGGGGCGGTCATGCGCGCCGGGCACCACGCCGGGAATGGTGGCCAGCCGCCCGTCCTCGGGTGCCCGGTCGGGCAGGGCGGCAAGAAGCGCCTCGGTATACGGGTGCTGGGGCGAGTCAAAGAGCCGGTCCACCGGCTGCTGCTCCATCACCTGGCCCGCATACATCACCGCCACGCGCTGCGCCATTTCCTCCACCACGCCCATGTTGTGCGTGATGAGCACCAGCGCCATGCCGCGCTGCTTCTGGAGATCGCGCAGCAAGTCGAGGATCTGCGCCTGGATGGTGACGTCCAGCGCGGTGGTCGGCTCGTCCGCGATCAGCAGGCGCGGGTTGCAGGCAATGGCCATCGCGATCATCACGCGCTGGTTCATGCCGCCCGAGAGCTGGTGCGGATAGCTGGACAAGCGCGAAGACGCCGCCGGAATGCCCACCTGTTCCAGCAGTTCGATGGCGCGGCGCTGGGCGGCGCGCTTGTCCATGCCCAGGTGCAGCCGCAGCGTCTCCATCAACTGGAAGCCGATGGTGAAGCAGGGGTTCAGGCTGGTCGTGGGCTCCTGGAAGATCATGGCCACGTCCTTGCCCACCAGCGCGCGGCGCTGCCTGTCGGAGATGCCCAGCAGGTCGTGGCCGGCAAAGCGCATGTGCTGCGCACGCACGCGGCCCGGATAGGCAATGAGGCCCATCAACGCCATCATCGTCACGCTCTTGCCCGAGCCCGACTCGCCGACGATGCCCAGCACCTCGCCTTCCTCCAGCGAGAGGCTCACGCCGTCGACCGCATGCAGGGTTCCGCCCTGCGTGGGGAACTCCACGTGCAGGTCGCTGATTTCGAGAAGCGCCATTCGTTCTTATCTCTTCAGCTTGGGGTCGAGCGCATCGCGCAGGCCGTCGCCAAGCAGGTTGAATGCCAGCACCGCCGCCAGGATGGCAAGGCCCGGAAAGGTCACCACCCACCAGGCACGCAGCACGAACTCGCGCGCATCGGCCAGCATGGTTCCCCATTCGGGAGACGGCGGCTGCGCGCCCAGGCCCAGGAAGCCCAGCGCCGCCGCGTCGAGGATGGCGGTGGAAATGCCCAGCGACGCCTGCACGATCAGCGGCGCCGCGCAGTTGGGCAGTACCTCGCTGAACATCAGGCGCAGGGTGCCGGCGCCGCTCACGCGCGCAGCCGTCACGTAGTCGCGCGACACCTCTGAAATGACCGCGGCCCGCGTGATGCGCACATAGTGCGGCAGCACCACGATGGCCACCGCGATCATTGCGTTGATGAGGCCCGGGCCCAGGATGGCCACGATGACGATGGCCAGCAGCAGGCTGGGCAGCGTCAGGACGATGTCCATGAGCCGCATGATCGCGATCTCGAACACGCCGCGGAAGAAGCCCGCGACCAGGCCAAGCGCAATGCCCACCACCACGGAGATCGCCACCACCGCCACGCCGATGGACAGCGACAGCCGCGCACCCCACATCAGGCGCGAGAGGATGTCGCGGCCGATGGCATCGGTGCCCAGTACGTGCGCCCAGGAGCCGCCTGACTGCCACGCCGGAGGCAGCAGGAAGGCGGCGCTGTCGGTCTGGTTGGGCGCATGCGGCGCGATCCAGGGAGCCAGCAGCGCCACCAGGAGCAGCAGCAGCACGGTTGCAAGGCCCAGCACCGCGCCATGGTTCTGCGAGAAGGCGCCCCAGAATTCGCGCCAGGGTCCGGGCGGCGCCGGCGCGGCCACGCTGGCCGCAGGAGTCGTCGTCGTGGTGTTCATCGAGATTGGCGAATGCGGGGGTTGATGACGCCGTAGGCCAGGTCCACGCTGACGTTGACCAGCATC
>JAFECZ010000238.1 GCA_018241905.1 Pseudomonadota bacterium | reverse complement strand
ACCTCGGCCTGCCCGAGCTGCGCGAAGCCGTGGCCACCTACATGAGCCGGCTGCATCCGCGCATCGATGCCGGGCGCATCGCGATCACCTCCGGCGGCGTCAGCGCCCTCATGCTGGCGGTGCAGGCACTGGTGGATCCGGGCGACGAGGTGGTGGCCGTCACGCCGGTGTGGCCCAACCTGACGGCGCAGCCGGCGATCATGGGCGCCAAGGTGCGCTGCGTGCCGCTGGTAGCGCGGCAGGGCGAATGGGTGCTGGACCTGGATGCGGTGCGCGCTGCCGTCACCTCGCGCACCAAGCTGCTGATCGTCAATGCCCCGAACAACCCGACTGGCTGGACCCTGTCGCGCGCCGAGCAGGAGGCGCTGCTGGCGCACTGCCGCGAAACCGGCACCTGGATCCTGGCCGACGAGGTGTACGAGCGCCTCTACTACGAGCCCACGCCCAACGGCTGCGCGCCCAGCTTTCTCGACATTTCAGTGCCCGAGGACCGCCTGGTGGTGGTGCACAGCTTCAGCAAGAGCTTCCTGATGACCGGCTGGCGCCTGGGCTGGCTGGTGCTGCCGCCCTCGCTGGTGGACGCCATGGGCAAGATCATCGAGTTCAACACCTCCTGCGCCAGCGTGTTCACCCAGCGGGCCGGGGTCGTGGCGCTGCAGCGCACCGACGACGTGACGCCGCGGGTGGTGGCGCACCTCAAGCAGTGCCGCGACACCCTGGTGCCGCTGCTGGCCCAGGTGCCGGGCGTGAGCGTGGCGCCGGCGCGCGGCGGCATGTACGCCTTCTTCCAGCTGGAGGGCTTCGGCGATTCGCTGGCCCTGGCCAAGCGCCTGGTGCTGGAGGCCGGCATCGGCCTGGCGCCGGGCGCCGCCTTCGGTGCCGAAGGCGAGGGCTGGCTGCGCTGGTGCTTTGCGTCGCGCGACCTGGGCCGCCTGGAAGAAGGGGTGCGGCGCCTGCGGTCCTGGCTGGCAAGCCAGCCCGGTCGGTAGGGCCTGCCCGGGGAGTTTGGCGGGTCGGGGTATAATCCCACGGTTTTGCATCTCGCAAAGCGCACGACAGGGGCAGTTCCAGCCCCTGCCGCAAGTCAAACATCCCGGAACGAAGGAAACTTTTCAATGATCGCAGCCTCCGTCAAGGCCGAAGTCGTCAAGGACAACGCACGCGCCGCCAACGATACCGGCAGCCCCGAAGTGCAAGTCGCACTGCTGACCGCCCGCATCAACGAGCTGACCCCCCACTTCAAGCAGCATGCCAAGGACCACCACGGCCGCCGCGGCCTGCTGCGCATGGTGAGCCGCCGCCGCAAGCTGCTGGACTACCTCAAGTCCAAGGACGCCGACCGCTACACCGCGCTGATCGCCAAGCTGGGCCTGCGCAAGTAAGCGTCGCCAAATGCGAAAAACGCCTGAGTTAGCCTGCTAGCTCAGGCGTTTTTTCACTTCGGAGCCGCCAACAGAGCGAAGCTGTGTCATTCCAATGAGGCCCCGGCAAGGGTTTCGCTGGAATGGCATCGTGTTCTGAAAAGCGCTCCGAGCCCCCGCGGATTCTTTGCAATCCGCTATCAAAACAGGAGCAAACATGAGCCTCTTCAACAAAATCACCAAGTCCTTCCAATGGGGCGACAAGACTGTCGTCATGGAAACGGGCGAAATCGCGCGCCAGGCTTCGGGCGCCGTGCTGGTCAACATCGACGGCACCGTGATCCTGGCCACCGTGGTGGCCTCCAAGAACGCCAAGCCCGGCCAGGACTTCTTCCCGTTGACGGTCGACTACATCGAGAAGACCTACGCCGCCGGCAAGATCCCGGGGAGCTTCTTCAAGCGCGAAGCCAAGCCGAGCGAGCTGGAAACGCTCACCTCGCGCCTGATCGACCGCCCGATCCGCCCGCTCTTCCCCGAAGGCTTCCTGAACGAAGTGCATGTGGTCATCCACACCGTGTCGCTCAACCCCGAAGTCGACGCCGACATCGCCGCCATGATCGGCGTGAGCGCGGCCCTGTCGATTTCCGGCGTGCCCTTCAACGGTCCCATCGGTGCCGCCCGCGTGGGCTACATCAACGGCCAGTACGTGCTCAACCCCGGCAAGACCGCCCGCGCCGACTCGCAGATGGACCTGGTCGTGGCCGGTACCGAGGCGGCCGTGCTGATGGTCGAATCCGAAGCGCTGCAACTGTCGGAAGAAGTGATGCTGGGCGGCGTGGTGTTCGGCCACGAGCAGGCCCGCGTTGCCATCAACGCCATCCATGAACTGGTGCGCGACGCCGGCAAGCCGGTGTGGGACTGGCAAGCCCCGGCGAAGGACGAGTCCTTCATCGCCCAGGTCAACGCTGTTGCCGAGCCCAAGCTGCGCGCCGTGTACCAGATCCGCAGCAAGCAGGCCCGCACCCAGGCCCTGCGCGAAGCCAGCGCCAGCGTGTCGGCCGAGCTGACGGCGCAAGGCGTGGAATTCGACGCCGCCAAGCTGGGCGACCTGCTGTTCGAAATTGAAGCGCGCATCGTTCGCAGCCAGATCCTGGAAGGCGAGCCCCGCATCGACGGCCGCGACACCCGCACCGTGCGTCCCATCGAGATTCGCAACGGCGTGCTGCCGCGCACCCACGGCTCGGCGCTGTTCACCCGCGGCGAAACCCAGGCGCTGGTCGTGACCACGCTGGGCACCGAGCGCGACGCGCAGCGCATCGACGCGCTGGCCGGCGAATTCGAAGACACCTTCCTGTTCCACTACAACATGCCTCCCTTCGCCACCGGCGAAGTGGGCCGCATGGGCTCCACCAAGCGCCGCGAAGTGGGCCACGGCCGCCTGGCCAAGCGCGCGCTGGTCGCCTGCCTGCCCAGCAAGGAAGAGTTCCCCTACACCATCCGCGTGGTGTCCGAGATCACCGAGTCGAACGGTTCGTCGTCGATGGCTTCGGTGTGCGGCGGCTGCCTGTCGATGATGGACGCCGGCGTGCCCATGAAGGCGCACGTGGCCGGCATCGCCATGGGCCTGATCAAGGAAGGCAACCGCTTCGCGGTGCTGACCGACATCCTGGGCGATGAAGATCACCTGGGCGACATGGACTTCAAGGTGGCCGGCACCACCAACGGCATCACCGCCCTGCAGATGGACATCAAGATCCAGGGCATCACCAAGGAAATCATGCAGGTTGCCCTGGCCCAGGCCAAGGAAGCGCGCATGCACATCCTGGGCAAGATGCAGGAAGCCATGGGCGAGGCCAAGACCGAAGTGTCCAGCTTCGCGCCCAAGCTCTTCACCATGAAGATCAACCCCGAGAAGATCCGCGACGTGATCGGCAAGGGCGGCGCCGTCATCCGCGCGTTGACCGAGGAAACCGGCACGCAGATCAACATCGACGAGGACGGCACCATCACCATCGCCTCGACCGACAGCGCCAAGGCCGACGAGGCCAAGCGCCGCATCGAGCAGATCACCGCCGAAGTCGAGATCGGCAAGGTGTACGAAGGCCCGATCACCAAGATCCTGGACTTCGGCGCCCTGGTGAACCTGCTGCCCGGCAAGGACGGCCTGCTGCACATCAGCCAGATCGCCCATGAGCGCGTGGAGAAGGTGACCGACTACCTGAGCGAAGGCCAGATCGTGAAGGTCAAGGTCCTCGAGACCGACGACAAGGGCCGCGTCAAGCTGTCGATGAAGGCGCTGGCCGAGCGTCCGGCCGGCATGGGCGACGAGCGCGAAGGCCGCGGCGACCGTGGTGATCGCGGCGACCGTGGCGAGCGCCGCGAGCGCCCCCCGCGTGAAGACCGCCAGCCGCGCAACAGCGGCGGTGAAACCGCGGACGCTGCCGCCCAGCAGCAGCAGCAGCAGCAACAGCAGCAACTGCCGGGTACCGAGCAGCAGGGCTGATGAACGCACTGCCGGCTTGCCTTCGGGCGGGCCGGCAGTATTGCCATCTGCTTTCCCCCAACTGCAACGAAGCTGTCAGTCCAGAGAATCGCCATGAAAGCCATCGAGATCGAGTCCTATGGTGCGCCTGAGATGCTGCGCGAGGCCGAGCGTCCCGCGCCGGTTGCGGGCGCCGGTGAACTGTTGATCCGGGTCGCCGCCAGCGGCGTGAACCGGCCCGACGTTCTGCAGCGCAAGGGCCACTACCCCGTGCCGCCGGGCGCCTCCGACCTGCCGGGTCTGGAAGTGGCTGGCGAGATCGTGTCGGGCGACGAGGCGGCGCTGCGCGAAGCCGGATTCAAGGTCGGCGACCGCGTGTGTGCGCTGGTGGCTGGCGGCGGCTACGCGCAGCTGTGCGTGGCGCCGGTGGCACAGTGCCTGCCGGTGCCCAAGGGCTGGAGCGATGTCGAGGCGGCTTCGCTGCCCGAGACCTTCTTCACCGTGTGGAGCAACGTCTTCGACCGCGGTCAATTGCAAAAGGGCGAGACGCTGCTCGTCCAGGGCGGCACCAGCGGCATCGGCGTCACGGCCATCCAGCTGGGCAAGGCCATGGGTGCCACGGTGATCGCTACCGCCGGCAGCGACGAGAAGTGCGATGCATGCCGCAAGCTCGGCGCCGACCACGCGATCAACTACAAGACCTCGGACTTCGTCGAAGAAGTCAAGCGCCTGACCGGCGGCAAGGGTGTGGACGTGATCCTGGACATGGTGGCGGGCGACTACGTGACGCGCGAAGTCGATTGCCTGGCCGACGACGGCCGTCTGGTGATCATTGCGATCCAGGGCGGCGTCAAGAGCGGCTTCAATGCGGGCCAGGTGCTGCGCCGGCGTCTGACCATCACGGGGTCGACGCTGCGTCCGCGGCCGGTGGCCTTCAAGGGTGCCATTGCAGGATCGCTGCGCGAGAAGGTGTGGCCGCTGCTCGAAAGCCGCGCGGTGCGCCCGGTGATCTACAGCACCTTCGCGGCAGGCGGCGCGCCCACCGGCGCGAGCCAGGCGCACAGCCTGATGGAATCGAACCAGCACATCGGCAAGATCGTGCTGACCTGGTAAGAGATAAGAGAGATGCACAAGAAGAAGCTCATTGCCGGCAACTGGAAGATGAACGGCAGCCTGGCTGCCAACGAGAGCCTGGTGAAGGCGCTCGCGCAAGGCGTGGGAGCGCCTGCCTGCGACGTGGCCGTGTGCGTGCCCGCGCCCTACCTGGCACAGGTGCAGGCGCTGGTGCAGGGCACGCCCATTGCGCTGGGTGCGCAGGACGTGTCGCAGCACGAGCAGGGCGCCTACACCGGCGAGCAGTCGGCGGCCATGCTGCGCGAGTTCGGCGTGCACTATGCGATCGTGGGCCACTCCGAGCGTCGCCAGTACCACGGCGAAACCGATGAACTGGTGGCGGCCAAGACCTCTGCCGCGCTGAAGCAGGGCGTGACGCCCATCGTCTGCGTGGGCGAGACCCTGGCCGAGCGCGAGGGTGGCCACACCGAAGAGGTGGTCAAGCGCCAGCTGGCCGCGGTCATCCACGTCAATGGCCATTGCATCAGCGAGATCGTGGTGGCCTACGAGCCCGTGTGGGCCATCGGCACCGGCAAGACCGCCACGCCCGAGCAGGCGCAAGCCGTGCATGCGCTGCTGCGCGCGCAGCTGCACCATGCGGCCAGCGACCATGCGGCCGGCATCCGCATTCTTTACGGCGGCAGCATGAATGCCGCCAACGCGGCCCAGCTGCTGGCACAGCCCGACATCGACGGCGGATTGATCGGCGGCGCCTCGCTCAAGGCGCCCGACTTTCTGCAGATCATCGCGGCCGTGCGCTGAAGGCGCGCGCGTCCGTCCGTTACGAATTTAGGAGTCCAAGCGAATGAACGTGTTTATGAACCTGCTGGTCGGCATCCAGATGCTGGCTGCCCTGGCCATGATCGGCCTCATCCTCATCCAGCACGGCAAGGGTGCCGACATGGGTGCGGCCTTCGGCAGCGGCAGCGCCGGCAGCCTGTTCGGTGCCAGCGGCAGCGCCAACTTCCTCTCGCGCACCACGGCCGTGCTGGCCGCGGTGTTCTTCGTCTGCACGCTGGCGCTGGCCTACCTGAGCCATTCGCGTCCGTCGACCGGCGGCGGCAGCCTGCTCGAGCGCTCTGCCACACAGACTGCACCGGCCGCGCCTGCCACGCCTGCCGCGCCGGCTCCGGCGTCCGAGATTCCCGCTGCTGGCGCACCCGCGCCGGCTGCCGGAACCCCGGCGCCTGCGGCTCCCGCCCCTGCGTCGGGTGGTGCTGCGCAGATCCCCAGCAAGTAAATCCAGTCACTTGTATGCAGTCGTTATCGGAAACGACCGCATTTCAGGGTAAACTCTAAAGCTGTCCGGAAAGCCAAACCCCTCATCTGGGTCCTCATGCCATCCGGGCACGCATAAACCGCCGTCGTGGTGAAATTGGTAGACACGCTATCTTGAGGGGGTAGTGGCGAAAGCTGTGCGAGTTCGAGTCTCGCCGACGGCACCAAATCTCACCGGCAGGGAGCCATTTCCTGCCGGTGGCAAGCGGTAAAGAAATCCCCGATGAGCCTCGAAACCTATCTCCCCGTCCTCTTGTTCATCCTGGTCGGTGTCGGTGTAGGAGTCGCGCCACAGGTCATCGGCTTCTTCCTGGGCCCCAACCGCCCGGACGAAAAGAAAAACTCCCCCTACGAGTGCGGCTTCGAGGCCTTTGAAGATGCTCGCATGAAGTTCGATGTGCGCTACTACCTGGTGGCCATCCTCTTCATCCTGTTCGACCTCGAAATCGCATTTCTCTTTCCTTGGGCCATTGCGCTCAAGGAGGTCGGTGCCGCCGGCTTCTGGGCCATGATGATCTTCCTGGCCATCCTCGTCGTGGGCTTCGCCTACGAGTGGAAAAAAGGCGCACTCGATTGGGAATGACGAGGAAAGCGAACCATGGCCATTGAAGGCGTCCTGAAAGAAGGCTTTGTCACCACCACCTACGACACGGTGGTGAACTGGGCCAAGACCGGCTCCCTGTGGCCGATGACATTCGGCCTCGCATGCTGCGCTGTCGAGATGATGCACGCGGGTGCTGCCCGCTACGACATCGACCGCTTCGGCATGCTGTTCCGCCCGAGCCCCCGCCAGTCCGACCTGATGATCGTGGCCGGCACGCTGTGCAACAAGATGGCGCCGGCGCTGCGCAAGGTCTACGACCAGATGCCCGAGCCGCGCTGGGTGTTGTCGATGGGCTCGTGCGCCAACGGCGGCGGCTACTACCACTACAGCTATTCGGTCGTGCGCGGCTGCGATCGCATCGTGCCCGTCGATGTCTACGTTCCCGGCTGCCCGCCCACCGCGGAAGCGCTGCTGTACGGAATCATCCAGCTGCAGCAGAAGATCCGCCGCACCAACACCATTGCGCGCGCCTGAGGACGGACGACAGACGATGACCGATATTGCCGTTTCCCCCGAAGCCCTGCAGGCCACCATCGCCGAAGCGCTCGGCGCCAAGGCCAAGAGCGTGACCGTCGCCCTGGGCGAGGTCAATGTGGTGGTGGGCGCTGCCGACTACCTCGAGGCCGCGCACATCCTGCGCGACGCGCCAAGCTGCCGCTTCGAGCAGCTCATCGACCTGTGCGGCGTCGACTACCAGGAATACCGCGACGGCCAGTGGGAGGGCGAGCGCTTCTGCGTCGTCAGCCACCTGCTGTCCGTGAGCCTGAACCAGCGCGTGCGCCTGAAGGTGTTTGCGCCCAGCGAAGACCTGCCGGTGGTCGACTCCGTCACCTCCGTCTGGAATGCCGCCGAGTGGTTCGAGCGCGAAGCCTTCGACCTGTACGGCATCGTGTTCGAAGGGCACGACGACCTGCGCCGCATCCTGACCGACTACGGCTTCATCGGCCACCCCTTCCGCAAGGACTTCCCGGTCTCGGGTCACGTGGAAATGCGCTACGACCCCGAGCAAAAGCGCGTCGTCTATCAGCCGGTGACGATCGAGCCGCGCGAAATCACCCCGCGCGTGATCCGCGAAGACAACTACGGCGG
>JAFECZ010000237.1 GCA_018241905.1 Pseudomonadota bacterium | reverse complement strand
GCCGGCTACGGCAAGCGCCAGGGCCTGCTGATGGTTCCTGCGGGCATGGCCCAGGCCGCTGCGCCCTGGCTCTTCGGGCTGTGCATCGAACGCTGGGGGCTGGGCTCGCTGTGGCTTTCCAGCACGCTGGCGTTGCTGGCGTTCGGCGCGCTGATGATGCTGCGCGTACCGGCGCGGCCCGCGGCGCCGCTCAGTCGCTGACCAGTGCGCGCAGCCAGCCGGGCAGCGGCTGCGCCTTCTGCCTTGCCACGTCCACCCAGATGGTGGTGGCGCCGCCGGCGGCGCAGATCACGTCGGGCGCGTCGGTTCGCGCCATGGTGGCCCAGCTCTCGAAGGTGGTGCGGCCGGGGTCGCTCACGTACATCTTCAGGTGCACCGTACCCGGGTATTCGAGCTGGCGGTAGAAGTTGCAGAAGGCATTGACGATGACCATGGCCTGGCCCTCGGGCGCGGGCTGGCGGTCGATGGAGTGCATCCAGTCGATGCGCCCGATTTCCAGGAACCGGAAATAGCTGGCGTTGTTCAGGTGCCCCATGGCGTCCATGTCGCCCCAGCGGATGGGGATGTCCGTCTCGAAGACCAGTTTCTTCCTCTCGGGAATCTCGATTCTCATGCGTGCCTCTGGGTGGTGGCGCAAGGGCGGGCGCGTGCCGCAGCCCATTGCAGCGGCCAATGCTACGTGCCTCGCGGCCATGCGCCCAACGGGCGAGTCCGCCGGCCCGGCGCCCGCCCGCCAAACCCCCAGGCCACGCGGCCTTGCCGGCCCGCCTATGATGGCGGGCAGAGATCGCCTTTTCCGCCCGCCGCGCGCGCCTTTTCCTCCCCTTCGAGATGAAACCGGAAGACCTCGAACGTCTGGTCAGCCTTGAGATGCCCTTTGGCAAGCACAAGGGCTGCCTGATCGCCGACCTGCCCGGCAACTACCTCACCTGGTTCGCGCGCGAGGGCTTTCCCAAGGGCGAGATCGGCCGGCTCCTGCAGCTCATGCACGAGATCGACCATAACGGACTCAAGCCCCTGCTGGCACCGCTGCGCGACAAGGCACGCGGTCGCCGCGCAGGAACCTGAACCTTTTTTCAGATCAACCTTGGAGACCATCGCATGACGACAACGACGACGACGACGAGCTACCCCGACACCCGCCTGCTGATCAACAACGAATGGTGCGACGCGGCCAGCGGCAAGACGCTGGACGTGTTCAACCCTGCCACCGGCAAGGTGATCGGCAAGGTGGCCCACGCCGGAATCGCGGACCTGGACCGCGCCCTGGAAGCCGCGCAAAAAGGCTTCGAGACCTGGCGCAAGACCCCGGCGCACGAGCGTGCCGCCATCATGCGCAAGGCTGCCGGCCTGCTGCGCGAGCGCGCCGCCGACATCGGCCGCATCCTGACGCAGGAACAGGGCAAGCCCTTCGTCGAGGCGCGCGGCGAATCGATCGCCGGGGCCGACATCATCGAATGGTTTGCCGACGAAGGCCGCCGCGTGTACGGCCGTATCGTGCCTTCGCGCAACCTGGCGGCGCAGCAGCTGGTCATCAAGGAGCCGGTGGGCCCGGTGGCGGCCTTCACGCCCTGGAACTTCCCCATCAACCAGATCGTGCGCAAGCTGGGCGCCGCCCTGGCCAGCGGCTGCTCCTTCCTGTGCAAGGCGCCCGAGGAAACCCCGGCTTCGCCCGCGGCCCTGCTGCAGTGCTTCGTGGACGCGGGCATTCCGGCCGGCGTGATCGGCCTGGTGTACGGCAACCCCGCCGAGATCTCGGGCTACCTCATTCCCCATCCGATCATCCGCAAGGTGACCTTCACCGGCTCCACCCCGGTGGGCAAGCAGCTGGCCGCGCTGGCCGGCCAGCACATGAAGCGCGCCACCATGGAACTGGGCGGCCACGCCCCCGTCATCGTGGCTGCCGACGCCGACATCGCCCTGGCGGTGAAGGCCGCCGGCGCTGCCAAGTTCCGCAATGCCGGGCAGGTGTGCATCTCGCCCACGCGCTTCCTGGTGCACAACAGCATCCGCGCCGAGTTCGCCAAGGCGCTCACGGCCCAGACCGAAAAGCTCAAGCTGGGCGACGGCCTGGCCGAAGGCACCACCCTGGGCCCTCTGGCCAATGCGCGCCGCATTGCCGCCATGGACAAGATCCTGGCCGACGCCCGCGCCACCGGCGCCAAGGTGCTGACGGGCGGCGAGCGCGTGGGCTCCGAAGGCAATTTCTTCGCGCCCACCGTGCTCGACGAAGTGCCGCTGCAAGCCGACGTGTTCAACAACGAGCCCTTCGGCCCCATCGCGGCCATCCGCGGCTTCGACACGCTGGACGAGGCCATTGCCGAAGCCAACCGCCTGCCCTACGGCCTGGCCGGCTATGCCTTCACGCAGTCGATCAAGAACGCACACCAGCTGGCGCACCAGGTGGAAGTGGGCATGCTGTGGATCAACCAGCCGGCCGCCCCCACGCCCGAGATGCCTTTCGGCGGCGTGAAGGATTCGGGCTACGGCTCCGAAGGCGGGCCCGAGGCCATGGAGGCCTACCTGGTGGCCAAGGCCGTGTCGATCATGGCGGTCTGAGCGGCCGGCCGGTCACTCACCCACCCGAAAAGGCGCGGCGCAAGCCGCGCTTTTTTTTCGACTGCGGCGTGCGCGTCGCGGGTGCCAGCAGCGGCAGCGCGACCACGGCGCACGCGCCGGCCGCAAGCCACACCAGCGGCCAGCCATGCGCTGCACGCAGGTACGGAATGGACAGCGGCGTGACAAAGCACACCGCGAAGACGGCGGTATTGGCCATTCCCAGCGCGGTGCCGGTGCGTCCTGCGCCGGACAGCGTCGCAAGCTCGGTGTAGGCCACGCCGTGCCAGGCGGAAACACAGATGCCGCTCACGGCCACCAGGCCGACCAGCGCTGCGCAAGCAAGGGACGAACCCGCGAGCACGCCCTCGCCCGGCATGGCGGCCATCCCCAGCGCCGCGAACAGGAGTACGGTCAGGGCGCTGCATGCGCGCAGGTAGGCGGGCCTGTTCCGGCGCCGGTCGGTCCAGTGGCCACTCCATACCCGCATCGCCATCGCGCCCAGTTGCACGCAGGTCATCGTTGCGCTGGTCGCCATCAGGCCGACATGCCCGACGTCGTGCAGGAACACCGTGCCGAAGGACAGCACGGCGAACTGCGGCGCGCACAGGATGCCGATGCCCGCGACCAGCCGCCACACGCGGCGGTCGCGCATCGGCCTGGCCTGCGCCGTGGATTCCGGCTTCGGCATGGACTTCGTTGCAGCATCGGCGCGCGGTTCATGCACCCATGCCGCCGCGAGCAAGGCACCCAGCACGCACAGGGCGCCCAGCAGGCCGTACATGGCACCGAAGCCGAAGCGCAGCGCCGTCGCGGGAAGCAGCAAGGCACCGATCCCGCCGCCCAGCGGCACGGCCGTCTGCCGGATGCTCATGGCCAAGCCCCGTTCGCCGTCCGCGAACCAGCGCATCACCGCACGCCCGCTGGCACCGTTGACGCTTCCGCCGAAGATGCCCACCAGCAGCAGCCCCGCTCCGAGCCAGGCCAGTTGCGGCACGTGGTCCGGCCCGGGCGCGGCCAGCAGCGCCAGCGCGAACAGGGCCGCGGCCGTCGCGCCCAGGCCCGCGAGCAGCACAGGCCGGTCGCCCCACTTGTCCGTGAGCAGGCCCCAGGGCAGTTCGCTGACAGCGATGCCCAGGCCCATGAGCCCCAGTACCAGGCCCAGCGCGGCCTCGTCGAGCCGATAGCCGGAGCGCATGAGGACCGCCGTCATCGGAATGCCGCTGAAGGCGGTGGAAAAGGCCGCATTGGCTGCAACGCCCGCGGCGAGGACTTTCCAGCGATGGCGGTCTGGAAGGGGTAGGGGGCCGGTAGTCGATGTCATGCGGGTCAGTTTCGAGAAAACCAACCATCTTGAAAATCAGAAATAATTTGATCGTCAATCCAGCAAAACAGGACGATTGAGAAAAATGGGACGCGTCAATTTCGATCTCGATGTACTGCGCAGCTTCTCGACCGGCGTCGCGCTCGGCAGCTATGCGCGCGCGGCGGACAAGCTGGGGCGCTCCACCTCCGCCGTCAGCGCGCAGCTCAAGAAGCTCGAAGCGCAGGCTGGCACGCCGCTGCTGCGCAAGGCAGGGCGCGGCCTGGAGCTGACGGAGGCCGGCGAAACCATGCTCGCCTATGCCCACCGCCTGCTCGAGATCAACGACGAAGCCGCTGCTGCACTGCGCGGCGTGGACCTCGCGGGATGGGTGCGCCTCGGACTTCAGGAGGACCTGGGAGAAAGCGTTCTTCCCGGAGTGCTGGGCCGCTTTGCCCGCGCGCACCCCAAGGTGCGCATCGAGGCCTGCGTGGCGCGCAGCGCGGAACTGCGCGAACGCCTGGAACTCGGGGCGCTGGACCTCGCGTTGATCTGGGAGGCCGAGGGCAGCCAATCGCTGGCCCACGGCGAGCGCCTGGCGCGGCTGCCGCTGCAGTGGATCGGCCCGGCCGCCACCGAGACGCTCGATGCGCCATGGTGGACGCAGCAACAGCGCACCGGCGGATCGCGTGGCAAGACTCGGGAGCCCTTGCCGCTGGTGCTGCTCGACGCGCCCTGCCCGCTGCGCGACATCGTCACGGCCACGCTCGACCGGGCCGGCATTGCATGGCGTCACGCATTCACCAGCGCCAGCCTGGCCGCGCTGTGGGCCGCCACTTCATCGGGGCTGGGCCTGTCGGTCCGCACGCCCTTTGGACTGCCGGCGCATGTGCGCGTCCTCGATCGCACGGGCACCCGGCTGCCGAATCTGCCCTCGCTCGCCCTGGCCATGTATCGCGCACAGGCGCAGCCCGACCCCACGGTCGCCCGACTGGCCGATCTGCTGCGCGAAGCGGTGGCAGCAACCATGGGCCAGATGCCGGCCTGATTCGGAAGGTGGGCGCCTGGGCCGCGCCCTTGCCCCCGCCCGGTGGTCTTTTCCACGGGGCGCTCAGCGCAGGTTGATCTCCACCTGCGGCAGGCCAGGCGCACCGGTGCTGCTCGTGCGCATCAGCCGCTGCCCCTCGCGATAGAACTGCCAGCAGCCGCTCTCGGGCCGGCGCGCCTGGTTGGGCTGCATTGGCGGCGCTGCGTTGAAGCGCACGCAAAGGCTGCCGTCGTCCTTCAATTCCCATCGCCCCGAGCCGTTGGTGCCGGCGCGGCCCACGGCCTGGCTGTTGTAGTAGGCCAGCCCGTTGCCGCGCAGATCCCAGCGCTGCACTTCCTGCGGGCTGCCGTCCTCGAAGCTGTGCGACTTGCCCACCAGCAGTTGCTGCAACTCGTCGCGGGCCAGGTATCGGCGCTGCGAGCCCGCCATCGGCGGTGGCGGCGCGGGGAGAGATGGTGCTGCAATGGCGACCTGCTGCGCCGGCGCCGCGGCGACGGGCGGAGACGCTGGCGCTGGCGCTGGCGCTGGCGCCGATGCCGATGCCGATGCCGGCGAATCACGCTGCTCGCGGCGGGCGTTCTCCAGCGCCGTCTCGATGTCCTTGGGCGGCGGCGCGGTCGCCCTGGCGGCGCCGCCCTGCCGTGCGCCCGCCGCACCCGCCACCCGGCCGCTGCTCCCCGCGGGATTGAAGCTGAAATCCGAAGTGAGCGATGTGTTGACCCAGGGCAGCTGCCGCCCCGCCGTGTCGTGCAGCACCCGCACGCGCACGTTCTTGAACATCTGCTCCACCTCGACGCCCGGCACGATCATCTCCTCGGCCAGGCTCTTGCTGTAGATGCTGTTGCCGCCGTCGGGTCCGTCTTCCGCTGCGGCACCGGGCGCCGAGGCAAAGGCGATGAGCGTGCCGCGCGCCCCCATCTCGGCCAGGCCGCCGGCCGAGCGGATGTTGCGCGTCTTGCCCGCGAAGGGGTTGTTGCGGCAGGCGTCCAGGATGACGATGCGTGGAAACGACCCGACCTTGTCGATGCGCCCGATGAAGAGTTCGTCGATGTCCACCGACTCGTCCTTCACCTCTTCCTGGTCGCGCAGGTTGACGTCCACCGGCAGCAGGTAGTTGCGCCCGTCGATCTGCACGCCGTGGCCCGCGTAGTACAGCACCGCGATGGCATCGTCCTGCGCGACGCGCCTCGCAAAGTCGCGCAGCGCGCGCCGGAACTGCACCACGCCCAGGTTGTACTGGTCCGTCACCTCGAAGCCCAGCGAGCGCAGGCGCGCGGCGATCAGGCGCGCGTCGTTCTCGGGGTTGGCCAAGGGCGCCTTGGGATAGCGCGCGTTGCCGATGACCAGGGCAATGCGCTTGTAGGCGCCCGCGCCCACCTGCGCCCCGGCATGGAACGGTAAGGCGGCGAGCACCAGCGCCGCGACACCCGCCAGCGCCAGCAGCGCGCGCAGCCAGCGGCGCAGCATTGCCGGCAGGCCGGACAACGCAAGGGCACGGCCGATGGCGTTCATGCCCGTCAATATCGGTCGGCGGCGGGCATGTTGCAAGCGCGCCGCGGCCATGCGCTGGCAGGGGCAGAATCCGATTCATGATGCCAAGACCCCTCGGTGCCCTGCTGCTCGCCGCGCTCCTTTTCGCATGTACCGGATGTACCGGCTATCGGCCGCCGCCCGGCTACTCGGTCTGCGCCACACAGCCAGGCACCTGGGAATGCCAGGCCGAGCAATACGAGAAGGTCGACAAGTAAGGGGGGCGAACAGGCAACGGCGTGGCACCGAGGCGCAGGCACCGGCTTTACTTGCGGGGCGCGTTAACCTGGAAACCTTTGGGTTACAATTTGTTGTAGTACAAAAACCTACACGTCCGCTTGGAGTCCCACCGCATGGCCCGTTTGCTCCTGATGCGAAACAACAGCACCCCGCGGCAAATCGAACTCTCCGACGAACGAACGCTCATAGGACGCGACCCCAGCAACGACGTGCGCATCGACCACCCCCGGGTGAGCCGCCACCATGTGGAGCTCCGGGTCGAAGGCAACACCACCTGGCTCATCGACCTGGCCAGCCGCAACGGAACGCGGGTCAATGGGCACCTGGTCAAGCACTGGGCACTGCACCACGGGGACGTGATTCACGTCGGCGATTGCAGCATCCGCTTTCTCACGCGCCACACCAACTTCGAGCTTCCCAAGGAACTGGCACTGGCAGACTAGGGGCATGAGCGCCCCGACCTTCCGCCAGGCCGTCCCTTCGGACACCGACCGCTGCTTCCAGATCGAGATTTCCGCCTACGAAGGCGACGAGGCTGCCACGCGCGAGAAGATCGCCACGCGCATCGCGCAGTACCCGCAGGGCTTCGTGGTGATGGCGCTCGACGGGCAGGTCATCGGCTTCATCAACAGCGGCTGCGCCCACGAGGTCGTGCTGGCCGACGAGGCCTTCAAGGAACTGGTAGGCCACGACGCGCAGGCACCCGAGGTGGTGATCATGTCGGTGGCGATCGACCCCGCCATGCAGGGCAAGGGCTATTCGACGCTGATGATGCGCCGCTTCGTCGAGCAGATGCGGGGCCTGGGCAAGAGGAACATCCACCTCATGTGCAAGCAGAGGCACGTGGGGCTCTACGAGCGGCTGGGCTACCGCTACGTGCGGCCTTCCGCCTCGGACCACGGCGGCATGGCCTGGCACGAGATGGTGATGGCGCTCGCGGGCTGAAGGCCCGACTTGCAGTTATTCGCGGGTCTGCTGCCCGCCTTCCTTCGCGACTGCCGCCCCCTTCGCCTTGTTATGGCGATAGATGAACATGAGGGATGCCACGCAGGCCAGCACCAGACCACCAGCCAGAACTGCAATCGCACTGTGCATTCTTTGTCTCTCGCGGTTGTTCTTGAGTCCCCACAGGCTAAGGGCAAGGCGCAACCGCGGCACTCAGGGATCACCCGGGGAATTTGTGCTTGTCACAACAAGGGGAGCGCCAGGGTCTCCCACTGGCGCAGCAGGGCCGCCTGACGGCGCAGGTAGCTGGTCGGTATGGACTGGGAACCCCACTGCGGCACGCGGCCCGCGTATTCGCCCAGGAGC
>JAFECZ010000236.1 GCA_018241905.1 Pseudomonadota bacterium | reverse complement strand
CTTCACCGCCGTGGACACCCGCTTCTGGGTGGTGCGGCCGCGCTTCGACACCTCGGGCATCTCGGGGCTGGGCACGCTGCTCTCGGGCGCCTACATCGGCGCCGACGCGGGCGAGTCGGAAGAAACGCAGAGCGAATTCAAGGGGCTGGAGCAGCCGCCCATCATCACGCGCGGCGCCAACGGGCGGCAGTTCGTGCTGCGCGCCAAGGACGTGGGTTCGCTGGACATCGGCTCGCCGGTCTACTACCGGCGCATCAAGGTGGGGCAGGTGGCTTCCTACCAGCTCGACGGCGACGGGCGCGGCGTGACGCTGCGGGTGTTCGTCAATGCGCCGTACGACAAGTTCGTGGGCGTCAACACGCGCTTCTGGCATGCCAGCGGCATCGACGTGCAGCTCAGCGCCGCGGGCGTGGCGGTGCGAACGCAGTCGCTGGCCACCATCGTGCTGGGCGGCATCGCCTTCCAGGCGCCGGACGACGAGATAGGGCCCACCGCCACCGAGAACACCAGCTTCCCGCTCGCCGAGGACGAGACCATGGCCATGCGCGAGCCCGACGGCGAATCGCGCAGCATGCTGCTGTACTTCAACCAGTCGCTGCGCGGCCTGGCGGTGGGCGCGCCGGTGGACTTCCGCGGCATCATCATCGGCGAGGTCAAGTCCATCGGCGTGGAGTTCGACAGCAGCCAGCGCGAATTCCGCATGCCTGTGATGGTCGAGGTCTACCCCGACCGCCTGCGCCGCCGCTCGCACGAGAACGAAAAGGACAGCCGCTGGACCCCAGACCAGCGCATCCGCTGGCTGGTGGGCAAGGGCCTGCGCGCGCAGCTGCGCACCGGCAACCTGCTGACGGGGCAGAACTACGTGGCGCTGGACTTCTTCCCGCATGCGGCGCCGGTCAAGATCGACGTCGAGAAGAGCCCGCTGGAGCTGCCCACGGTGCCCAACAGCCTGGACGACCTGCAGGCGCAACTGCAGGAGATCATCGCCAAGGTCAACAAGGTGCCTTTCGACCAGATCGGGAAGGATGTGCGCGCCGCGCTCGCGTCCATGGACAAGACGCTCAAGAGCGCCGAGCAGCTCACGCGCGGCCTGAACAACGACGTGTCGCCGGAAATCAGCGCTGCCATGAAGGACGTGCGCAAGACGCTCAACACCGCAGAGCGCACCATCGCCAGCGACTCGCCCCTGCAGCAGGACATGCGCCAGACGCTGCAGGAGCTGACCCGCGCCGCGGCGTCGCTGCGCGTGCTGACCGACTACCTCGAACGACACCCCGAGTCGCTCCTGCGCGGCAAGCCGGAGGACACGAAGCAATGAGCCCGAAGAAGCTGAAGAAGACGACCCCTGTGCGCCTGGCCGTGCCGGCCGCCTTGCTCGGGCTGCTCGCGGCCTGCGGCGGCACGCCGACCCGCTACTACACCCTGGCCGAAAGCACACCGCCGGCCACGGCACAAAGCAACTCCCCGGACACGGCTGCACTGGCCATCGAGATGGGGCCCGTCGCCCTGCCCGAGCGCCTGGCAAGGCCCCAGCTGGTGGTGCGCCGAAGCGGCGGTGCGCTGCCGGCGCGCGAGGCCTCGGCAGCCGAGGTCGAAGTGCTGGAGCAGTCGCGCTGGTCGTCTTCCTTCGAATACGAGCTGCGCGATGCGCTGGCCTCTGGCATTGCGGGGCGCCTGTCGGCCTTCGATGCCACCAAGTCGGGGCGCCCGCTGGGCATCCCGGTCTACCGCATTGCAGTGCAGTTGCGCGAGTTCGATGCCCAGCCGGGAACGCGGGTGGACACGTCCTTCGCCTGGAGCGTCCGGCGCGCAGGGGCCGACACGCTGGTGACCTGCCAGTTGCGCCTGAGCGAAGCAGTGGGCGGTGGGGTGGACGGGGTGGCCCTGGGCGCGCAACGCATCACCGCCCGCCTGGCCGACGAGATTGCGCGCAACGTGGGGGCGCTGGCGGCCAACCAGGCGGCGAGCTGCCCGGCGGCCTGACGCTCAAGACGCGGCGTTTCGCGCCCAGGGAAGCGTGCCGCCGTGGCGCTGCAGCATCTGCGCGTTGCCGCGCAGGAAGAACTCTGCCTTCACCGAGCGCTCGGTGTTGCCCGCCAGGTAATTCACCGAATAGCGGTAGGTGCAGTCGAAGTCGGGCGCAATCTTGCGCAGCGCATGGCACAGGAGCCGGTCCGCGTGCGGCTGGCCGGGCCGGCCGGACTGGTTGAACCACAGCGGCGCCACCTGCACTGCCAGCAGGCGCGGCAGGAAATAGCAATTGACGTCGACCAGGTAGTCCTGCTCGCCCAGCACGCTGGGCCAGCGGCCCAGGCTTTCGCAGTCGTCCCGGCAGATGAAGCGGTGCTCGCGGTCGACGATGTTGCGCAGCGCATAGCTCCATTGCCTGCCTTGCCGGCAGACGGCCAGGCACTCGGCAATGTGCGTGGGCGCCAGTGCGTTGTCGTCGTCCAGGAAGGCCAGGTACTCGCCCTTGGCCAGGAAGGTGCCGGCGCCGTAGATGCGGTGGC
Source organism: Pseudomonadota bacterium (assembly GCA_018241905.1). Lineage (GTDB taxonomy): Bacteria > Pseudomonadota > Gammaproteobacteria > Burkholderiales > Burkholderiaceae_C > Variovorax. Next base: position 5,515 of record JAFECZ010000236.1, on the reverse strand, counting down.
CGTACCAGCCATTGGTGCCCGTGGGGTAGGGCAGCTGGACCAGGTCGATGTGCCCGCGCTGCGCATGGCGGCGGGCGACGGCCTGCGCGTCTTGCCACGCGTGCGGCCCGTCGCTCACCACCAGGTGCTGGATGTTGCCGTGGCTCTGCGCCGCAACCGATTCAACACAGCGTGCGAGCAGCGGATTGCCGCCGTGCGCGGTGATCACGGTCACCAGGGGCTGCGTCGAGGACGATGGCGTCGTCGTGGTGGGCTGGGGCGTCATGCGTCGCGCCAGTGTAGGGCGCCGCGCGCTCCTGGGCTTGCCCGGGGTTCGTCAGCGAGAACAGGTCCTTGGGGTCTTGCAGGCTGGGCACCAGTGCCAGCTCGCGGCCCAGCCCGTGGCGCTGCAGCTGCTGATGCACGTAGCACAGGGTGGAGAAGTCCTCCAGCGCAAAGCCGACGGAGTCGAACACGGTCAGCTGCTGCGCATGCTCCCGTCCGGGGCCGTCGCCGGCCAAGATTCGCCACAGCTCGGTCACCGGGGAGTCGACAGGCATCTGCTGGATCTCGCCCTCGACGCGGGTTTGCGGTTCGAACTCCACCACCACCCGCGCCTGGCGCAGGATGTCCGCATGCAGCTCGGTCTTGCCCGGGCAGTCGCCCCCCACGGCGTTCAGGTGCATGCCGGGTTCGATCATCTCGGGCGTGAGGATGGTCGCGCGCCGCTTGTCGGCGGTGATGGTGGTCACGATGTCGGCGCCGCGCACCGCCTGCGCGGTCGATTCGCAAGGCCGCAGCCGCAGCGACGGGTAGGGCGCCAGGTTGCGCATCAGCCTTTGCGTGGCCTGCGCATCGACGTCGTACAGCGCGATCTCGTCAATGCCCAGGTGCCAATGGAAGGCCAGGGCCTGGAACTCGGCCTGCGCGCCGTTGCCGATGAGCGCCATGCGGCGCGCGCCGGGCCGGGCCAGCGCCCTGGCGGCCAGCAAGGACACGGCGGCCGTGCGCAGCGCGGTGGCCAGCGTCATTTCGGAAAGCAGCAGCGGGTAGCCCGTCTCCACGTCGGCCAGCACGCCGAACGCCACCACCGTGGACAGGCCGTGCGCCGGGTTGCCCGGATGCCCGTTCACGTACTTGAAGGCGTAGCGCCTGCCGTCCGAGGTGGGCATCAGCTCGATCACGCCGCCGGGCGAGTGGTTGACCACGCGCGGCTGCTTCTGGAACTGCGGCCAGCGCAAGAAGTCGGCATGGATGGTGTCCGCCAGGCCCTGGATGAAGTTCGAAAGGCCGACCTCGCGTATCAAGCGCGACAGCGTGGGCAGGTCTGCGAGCTGAGTCATGGCTTCTCCCCGTTGGCATCGTGAAAATTGGCATTCTTGGCCACGGGGCTGCCAGAATGAAGCCCGCAACTTGGCAACTTTGCTGCTGGACTTGGCAGATTGCCAGCCTCAGTAGGCATAAAGCGCATGGACGATACCGACCGCCAGCTCATCTCTCTGCTTCGCGACAACGCGCGCCTTTCGGTGGTGGAACTGGCGCGCAAGCTGCGCGTGGCCCGTGCCACGGTGCAGAACCGCATCGCCAGGCTCGAGCGCGAAGGCACCATCGTCGGCTACACGGTACGGCTGCGGCCCGAAGGCGAGCAGCACGGCATCCGCGCCATGATGAGCATCGCCATCGACGGCCACCACGGCGAACAGGTGCTGCGCCTGCTGCGCGGCCACCCGCAAGTGGTGGCCCTGCACACCACCAACGGCCGCTGGGATCTGCTGGCCGAACTGCGGGCCGACACGCTCGAGGCCTTCGACACATTGCTCAATGCCATCCGGGCCATCGAGGGCATTGCCAGCACGGAAACCAGCATTCTCCTGTCCACCCACAAGCTCTAGGGCCCGGCGCCTGTGCGTGGGCAGGCCGCAACGCCGGAGTTGCCTCGTGGCGGTGAAAAAAACTAAAGTGGGACTCTTGCCCTTGCGGCTTGGAGGTCACACATGGCTGCACGCTCCATTGCGTCGCTCTCGCTCGGCTTCGGCCTGGTCTCGATTCCGGTGCGCCTTTACTCGGCCACCGAAAGCTCGGCCACCATCCATTTCAACCTGCTGGCCAAGGACGGTTCGCGGGTCAAGCAGCAGTACATCTCCGAAAAGAGCGGCGCGCTGGTGCCCCGGGCCGAGATGGTCAAGGGCTACGAATTCGAGAAGGACCGCTACGTCATCTTCCAGCCCGAGGAGCTCAAGGCGCTGGAGAACAACGCCAGCCACCTGATCGACATCGTCTCCTTCATCCCCGTGGAGGCGGTGGACCCCATCTACTTCGACAAGGCCTATTTCCTGGCGCCCGACAAGCGCGGCGGCAAGCCCTACAACCTGCTCAAGGCGGCCATGCAGGACAGCGGGCGCTGTGCCCTGGCGCGCTGGGCCTGGAAGGGCAAGCAATACGTGGTGCAGGTGCGCGCGCAGGAGCACGGCCTGGTGCTGCAGCAGCTTCTCTACGCCGACGAGGTGCGCTCGCTCGAAGACCTGGACATCGAGCAGAGCACGCCGTCGCAGGCCGAACTCAAGCTGGCGCTGCAGCTCATCGACCAGATTTCCGCCGACGGCTACGACCCCGCCGAATACGAGGACGACGAGAAAAAGCGCATCCTCGCGGCCATCGACGCCAAGATCGCCGGCCAGGAAGTGGTGGCCATGGAGCACCCCGAGGACAGCGGCGGCGCCGAGGTGATCGACCTGACCGAGATGCTGCGCGCGAGCCTGTCGAAGGCCAGTCGCGGCGGTGCCGCTGCCGCGCCGGCCAAGCGGGCCGCCAAGGCCGGTGCTGCTGCCGCCGAGGCGGAAAACGACGGTCCTGCCAAGGGCGCCAAGCGCGCACCCAGCAGCAGTGCCAAGGCACCGGCCGCCACGCGTGTGCGCGCGGCCGGCGGCACCAGGAAGTAAGTGGCCGACGCTCCTTCGCTGGACAGCACACACCCGTATACGCTGCGCGGCGTCACCCAGATGCTGGGCCTGACGCGGCATGCCGTGGCCCGACTGATCGAGCTGGGTTTCGTGCAGCCGGTGCGCGCGGGAAGGGTGCTGCGCTTTTCCTTTCGCGACGTGGTGCTGCTGCGCACCGCGCAGGAGCTGCGTTCGGCGGACATTCCCACGCGCCAGATCCTGCGTTCGATGCGCCAGCTCAAGGGCGCGCTTCCGCTCGACACGCCGGCCAGCGCCTTGCGCATCCGCGCCGTGGGCGACCGGGTGGCCGTGCGCTGGGGCGACGCCCAGTGGGATGCCGACACCGGCCAGCTGATGATGGACTTCCACGCGGCGCCGGCAGCGGCGGTGCACGCCCTGGGCAAGGCCGCCGCACCAGTTGTTGCACCCGAACGGGGCAAGCAGGAAGACGTGCAGCAGATGTACGAGCGCGCCGAGTCGCTCGAGGCCACCGACGCGCCAGCGGCCGAGGCGCTGTACCGCCGCGTGATCGAAGCCGCGCCCGACCATGCCGATGCCTATGCCAACCTGGGATTCCTGATGTGCGAATCCAGGCGCTACGAAGAAGCCGCGGCGCTCTACGCGCAAGCGGTGAGGCACTGCCCGCAGGCTCCCTTGCTGCACTACAACCGCGGTGTCGCGCTCGAGGCGCTGGGGCGGGTGCAGGAAGCCGTGAAGAGCTACGAAACCTGCCTGCGCCTGGCACCCGACATGGCCGATGCACACCAGAACGCGGCGCTGCTGTATGCCCGCTCCGGCGACAAGCACAGCGCCATCCGCCACTTCAGCGCGTACCGGCGGCTGCAGCCGCGCGGATAAGCCGACAGGTGCACAGGCGCTTGGGCGTCAGCGCTTGGCGGGCGACGCGTCGGGCTTGGCTGCGCCCTGGCGGCTGGCCGGAAGAGTGGCCTGCGCCGCGGCTTGCCGCGTTTGCTGGCTCACCTTGCCGCAATCCGTTTCCTGACCCGGGCCCGTTTCGATCAAGGGGAGGAGCGCGGCCAGCGGTGCTGCGGTGGCCAGTGCCGCGACGGCGGCGCCGCGGGCCAGCAGCGGCCCCTTCTTGAGCTCGTAGTGCGGGTTTGCAAAGCTGCCGTACACCCGCACCGGCGTGCGCAGCGACAGCAGGCCGGCCTGCTTGGGCTTGGGCGCCACCGTGAGGTCGAAGCGCTCGTCCCCCAGGTCGAACCAGCCGTCGCCCAGCACCTGCGTCTGCTCCGTGTCGACCACGAACAGGCTCGACTGCCCGTGCCCGTTCTTCACGTCGAACACGGCGCCGCCGCAGTGGATGACGATGTCCTTGTCGCCGCCGGCCAGCAAGGTCAGCACCTTGCCGATGTTCAGCCCGCTGGCGGCGTCGAGCAGGTTGGAAATTCGCCCGTCGATGATGGTGGTGGAGATGCGTCCGTTGGACTTGGCCGCCGCATCCGCAATGGAATTGCCCACGCCCGACAGCTGCAGCGAAGCCCCGGCGCGGCCCGCGCCCTTGGCGAGGGTGCTGTCCTTGGGCACGAAGTTGTCCATCTGGATGCCCTGCAGGTTGATCTCGACGTCCGACTTGATGATGGGCGCGCGCGCATCGAGCTTCGCCTTGCCCGCGAGCGTGCCGCCGGCAAAGCCGAAGTCCACGGGGTTGACCACCATGACCGCATCGTTCAGGCGCAGCGACGCCTTCAGGTCTTCCAGCGGCAGTCCCTTGGGCACCTTGAGGCGCAGGGCCTGCATGTCGACCTCGGCGTCGATCTTCTGCAGGCGGCTGCCGTCGAAGGAGCCCGCAGGCAGCAGGTGGTCGGGGTCGATGCGCCGCCGGCCGGCCGCCGCGGTGCTGCGGTCCTGCGTTTGCGCCTGCGTGAGCCTGGGCTTGCCGCCGCTCTCCTTGGTCTCGACGCCGATCAGCGGACCCAGGTCGGCCAGGTCGAGGTTCTTGCTCTTCAGGTCGGCCTGCAGGAGCGGGCGGGGCTTCTTCGCGATGTAGGCGACCTTGCCGTACACGTCGGTGGAGCCGATGCGGCCGCGCAGGTCGTCGATGCTGTAGCGGTTGCCGCTGAGCACCAGGTGGCCTTCGAGCCGGTAGGGCGGCGAGGCCGGCAGCGGAAGCAGCAGGAAGGGATAGATGTTGGCCAGCGTCTTGCCCTCGACGCGCAGTTGCGTGTCGATGCCGCTGATGTTGGCGGCATCGGCAATGGTGCCTTCCACCGCGACGCGGGTCGTGCCTGCCTGCAGGTCGCCCTTGATCGGAAAAGGCACGCCCGACTCCTGGAAGCTCAGCACTTCGCCCGTGAGCGCAGTGCCCTTGAACCCGGCGCCGTGGTAGTTGCCCTTGAACTCGTACTGCGTGCTGTAGCGGTTGTTGGCCGGCGGGCTGCCGGCGTCCTTGACCTTTTCCTGGCTGGCCGGGTCGAAGGTGCTGGCTTCCACGTCCAGTTCCAGGGGCTCGCCATGGTCGATGTAGCGCAGTTGCCCGTGGTCGACCGACAGCGTGCTGATGCGCACCTTGCTGGGCCGGGTTTGCGAAGGCTCGTCCAGGATCCAGTTCTTGCGGTTGTCGGGCAGCCGCTCGA
>JAFECZ010000235.1 GCA_018241905.1 Pseudomonadota bacterium | reverse complement strand
ACGTGGACGGGGTGCCGGCCACCATGCCCGATGGGCAGGGGCAGACTTCCAACATCGACATCGGCTCCACCGACCGGGTGGAAGTGCTGCGCGGGCCTTTTTCGGCGCTGTACGGCAACTCGTCCGGGGGCGTGATCCAGGTCTTTACCGAGACCGGCGAGGGCCCGCCGCGCCTGGGCTTCGGCGTGGCGGCCGGCAGCTACGGCACCTGGCGGGAAAGCGCGCAGGTCAGCGGCTCCAGCGGCGGCGTGAACTACCTGCTGAGCGGCAGCCACTTCGAGACCGACGGCTACCGCGAGCACAGCGCGGCCGAGCGCAACATCGTCAACGGCAAGCTGGGCGTTGCGCTGGGCGACGACAGCAAGCTCACGGTGGTGATGAACGGCGTGCGCATCCGCGCCGACGACCCGCTGGGCCTGACGCCTGCCCAGTACGCGCAAGACCCGCGCAGCGCGGCCGTCGCAACGCAATTCAACACGCGCAAGTCGGTCGACCAGATGCAGGCGGGCCTCATCTACGAGAAGCGCCTGAACGCCGACAACGACCTGCGCCTGCTGGTGTACGACGGCGAGCGCAGCACGGTGCAGTACCAGGCCATTCCGCCCGCCGCCCAGCTGGCCCCTTCCAGCGCCGGCGGCGTCATCGACCTGCACCGCGACTACGCCGGCCTGGACGCGCGCTGGACCACGCGCGGCCTGCTGGCCGGGCGGCCCTTCGAGCTGTCCACGGGCCTGGCCTACGACACGCTGGACGAGCATCGGCGCGGCTACGAGAACTACACCGGCACCGTGGCCGCCCCGACCCTGGGCGTGCGCGGGGCCTTGCGGCGCGACGAGATCAACAAGGTGCACAACCTCGACCCCTACGTGCAGGGCCAGTGGCAGATCGCCGACCAGTGGAGCCTGGAGGCCGGCCTGCGCTACAGCACGGTGGATTTCGATTCGCAGGACCACTACATCCGTCCCGGCAACGGCGACGACAGCGGCTCGGCCGACTACAGCCGCGCGCTGCCGGTGGTGGCGCTGCGCTATTCGCCCACGCAGGACCTTTCCTTCTATGGCACCTGGGGCCGCGGGTACGAGACGCCCACCCTGAACGAGCTCTCGTACCGCCCGGGCGGCGGCAGCGGCCTGAACTTTGCGCTGCAGCCTTCGGTGAACGACAGCGTGGAGTTCGGCGCCAAGGCCAGGCTCGCGGGCGGCCTGCTCACCGCATCGGTGTTCGAGACGCGCACCAGCGACGAGATCGTGACCAACTCCAACGTCGGCGGGCGCTCCACCTTCCGCAACGCGCCCCACACCAGGCGCGACGGCTTCGAACTGGCCTGGCAGCAGGAAACCGCCAGCCACTGGCGCACCCAGCTGGCCTACACCTGGCTGCGTGCGCGCTACAGCGATGCCTTCTGCTCGCCGCTGCCTTGCACCGGCGCCAACACGGTGCCGGCCGGCAACGAGATACCGGGCGTGGCGCCGCAGGCCTTCTTCGCCTCCTTCGGCTACGTGCCGCCCGAGGGCTGGCGCGCCGGTGTCGAGACGCGGGCCATGGCGCGCATCCAGGCCAACGACATGAACACCGTGAGCGCACCCGGCTACGCTGTGGCCGCGCTGTACGCGGGCTACCTGCTCAAGTGGGCGCGCTGGGAGTTCAATGCCTTTGCGCGCATCGACAACCTGTTCGACAAGCAGTACATCGGCTCGGTCATCGTGAACGAGGGCAACGGCCGCTACATCGAGCCGGCGCCCGGCCGCAACTGGACAACGGGGCTGGGCGCGGCGTATCGTTTCTGATTGCGGCGCCGGCCGGATTTTTTCCTTTCGCCGGCGCGGCGGAAGGCGGCCTCATGCGATACGACAACCGGCAGCAGGCAGGCCAGCGCCTGGCGCAGGCGCTGTCGGCATGGCGCGGCCAGCAGGACCTGATCGTGCTGGCGCTGCCGCGCGGCGGCGTGCCCGTGGCGGCGGAGGTGGCCCAGGCGCTGGGCGCTCCGCTGGACATCCTGGTGGTTCGCAAGCTGGGCCATCCGGACCAGGAGGAGTACGCCATGGGCGCCATCGCCAGCGGCGGCGTGCAGGTCCGCGCCGAACCGGGCGACTGGCCGGTGTCGCGGGCGGTGCTCGAAGAAATCGTGCAGCGCGAGCAGCTGGAGCTGCGCCGGCGCGAGCGTGCCTACCGCGGCGACCGGCCGGCGCCCTCGTTGCAGGGGCGGCCGGTGCTGCTGGTGGACGATGGCCTGGCCACCGGCGCCACCATGTCGGCCGCGGTGCAGGCGGCGCGGATGCAGGCACCGTCGCGCATCGGTGTTGCCGTGCCGGTGGCTTCGCGCGAGGCGCTGGCGATCGTCGGGGCCCTGGCGGACGAGGTGGTGTGTCCGATGGTGCCCGAGTCCTTTCACGCCGTCGGGGTCTGGTATCGGGACTTCGACCAGACCCGCGACGAAGAGGTGCGCCAGTTGCTGGCGCACGCGCCGGTCAGAAGGCCGCCGGCCGCCACTTGAGCAGGCGCTTCTCCAGCGAGCTGAGCAGGAAGTCGGCGCCCAGCGCCACCACCGCCAGCACGATCATGGCCGCGAACACGCCGCTGGCGTTGAAGGCGCCCTGCGCGGTCGAGATCAAGAGGCCGATGCCTTCCTTGGCGCCCAGGAACTCGCCCACCACGGCGCCCACCAGCGCGAAGCCGAAGCTCACGTGCAGGCTGGCCAGAATCCAGGACATGGCCGAGGGGATGACCACCGCGAAGGTGATCTGCCGCGGCGACGCACCCAGGATGCGGGCATTGGCGATCATGTACTTGTCGGCTTCGCGCACGCCCTGGAAGGCATTGCCGAACACCACGAAGAACACCATCACCACCGCCAGCGCCACCTTCGAGGCCATGCCCAGGCCCAGCGCGATCACGAAGATCGAGCCCAGCACCACGCGCGGAATCGAGTTGGCGATCTGGATGTAGAGGCTGAACACGTCCGACAGCAGCTTGTTGCGGCCCAGCACGATGCCGCAGAACACGCCGGCCACCGAGCCGATCAGGAAGCCGATGACCGTCTCCTCGAGCGTGACGGCCACCTGCATCCACAGCGAGCCTTGCGAGGTGCCGTCGCGCATCCACTCGGCCAGCTGGTCGTAGATCATCGAGGGCATCGAGTAGAAGAAGGGGTCGATCCACTTCATGCGCGCGGCCACTTCCCAGCCCACCAGCGCCACGATGAGCACCGCAAGGCGCAGGCCGATGATGAGGTGGCGGCGGCGGCGGATCGCGGCTTGCGCGATCTCGGATTCGCGGGCCAGGGCCTCGTCGCTCAGCGAGGCGGGCAGCACGGGGGCCGCAGATGCGGCGACAGCAGGGTGCGCCATGGTTGCATTCGTCGTTGTCATTACTGGATCACCACTTCTTCGCGCAGGTCGTCCCAGATGTGGCGGGACAGTTCGATGAATTTCGGGTCGTAGCGCACTTGCGACATCACGCGCGGACGCGGCAGGTCGATTTCGTACACGCGCTTGAGCATGGCCGGGCGCGCCGACAGCACGAACACGCGGTCGGCCAGCGCAATGGCTTCCTCCAGGTCGTGCGTGACGAACACCACGCTGCCGCCATTGCCCGACCACAGCTGCAGCAGCTCGTCCTGCATCAGCGTGCGGGTCTGCATGTCCAGCGCCGAGAAGGGCTCGTCCATCAGCAGGATCTCGGGGTTGTTGATGAAGGTCTGCGCCAGCGCCACGCGCTTGCGCATGCCGCCCGAGAGTTGATGCGGGTAGTGCTTGCCGAACTTGGCCAGGCCCACGCGGCGGATCCACTCCTGCGCCATCTCGTGCGCCTCGGCCTTGGGCTTGCCGCGGAACATCGGGCCGGCGGCCACGTTGTCTTCCACGCTCTTCCACGGAAAGACCGCGTCGGCCTGGAACACGAAGCCGATGCGCGGGTCCACGCCGGTCACCGGCTGGCCCATCACCTGCACGTTGCCCACGGTGGGCTTGAGCAGGCCGGTGATCATGTTCAGCGTGGTCGACTTGCCGCAGCCCGTGGGGCCGACGATGGCGACGAACTCGCCGCGCGCCACCGACATGCTGAAGTTGCGCAGCGCCACGGTGGCGTTGCCGTCCTGCGAGATGAAGCGCAGCGACACGTCGTTGAAGTCGATGGCCGCCGTGCCTGCGCGCGTTGCCGTTGCTGCTGCTGCCGAGGTGTTCATGGGAGGGTTGCCGTCTCTCATCGCCCGGCTCACTTGGCGGCCGCCGCCAGGTAGGCGTTGGTGTAGGTCTTGGACAGGTCGATGTTCTTGGCCCTGACCTGCGGCTTGTAGGTGGAGAGCACCTTCAGCACCGTCTCGGGTCCGCCCGCGGGCATCTTGGCGTCGGTGGTGAACATGGGCAGCGAGGCCTTCAGGGCCTGCACGTACAGGTCCTTGTCGTTGCCGTAGTAGTCGCGCGGCATCTTGGCGGCGATGTCCTCGGCGCTGTGGGTGTGGATGTATTCCATGGTGCGGGCGAAGGCGTGGGCCAGCTTGGTGGCCTCGGCCTTGTGCGCCTGCGCCCAGTCGTTCTGCACGTACAGGCTGGCGGCGGGGTACAGGCCGCCCAGCGCCTTGATGGTGTCGGGTTCGGTGCGCAGGTCCACCAGCACCTTGGCGTCGCCGCTCTTGAGCATCTGCGACACGGTGGGCTCGGTGGTCATGCCGGCCTGGATGCGGTCCTGCTTCATCGCGGCGATGAAGGTGTTGCCGGCGCCCACGGGCAGCAGCGAATACTCCTTGGAGGCCACGCCGGCGCGGTCGGCCAGGTAGCGGGTGAGGAAGTCGGTGGACGAGCCCAGGCCCGTCACGCCCAGCGTCTTGCCGCCCTTGGCATCGGCCATGGTCTTGAAGCCGGCGGCCTCGGCCTTGGTGCTGACCAGTTCCACTTCGCCGGGCACCTTGCAGAACACGGCAATGGCCTGGATCTCCTTGCCCTTGCTCTGCAGGTCGATGGTGTGGTCGTAGAAGCCCACCACGCCCTGCACTGCGCCGGCGATCAGCTGGTTCTCGGCATCGACCCCGGCCGGCTGCGACTGCAGCTCGACATTCAGGCCTTCGTCCTTGAAGTAGCCCAGCGCCTCGGTGAGCTTGGCCGGCAGGTAGATGATCTTGTTGATGCCGCCCACCATGATGGTGATGGGCGCATCGGCAGCGTGCGCCGGCGCGGTGGCGGCGGCAAAGGCTGCGCACAGGGCGGCGGCGAGAAGGCTGCGGCGGGTGGTGCGGGACATGGCGTTGTCTCTCCAGGATGTGTGTGTGATGTGAACCTGGGAAAGTCTAGAAATCGCCATCCTTCGGCCAGCTTTCAGCCGTTGCGCCGATTCCTAGTGGTTAACCCTTGATTCATGCCCCTTCCTAGAATCGGTCAACGCACACGGCCCCCATGAAGCTCCTGCTCGTCGAAGACAACCCCCAACTGGCGCACTGGCTGGCCAGCCTGCTGCGCGAGCAGGACTTCGTGCTCGACCATGTGGACAACGGCGAGGCGGCCGACCGGCTGCTGGCCCAGACCGCCTACGACGTGGTGCTGCTGGACCTGAACATTCCGGGCCTGTCGGGCAAGGCGGTGCTGCGCCGCCTGCGCGAACGCGGCGACACGGTGCCGGTGATCGTCCTGACCGCCACCGCCTCGCTGGACCAGAAAGTGCTGTGCCTGGAGATTGGCGCCGACGACTACCTGGTCAAGCCCTTCGAGGTGCGCGAGCTGGTGGCGCGCATCAAGGTGCTGGTGCGCCGCCAGATGCCCGGCAAGGCCAACGACGTGAGTTGTGGCGACCTGCACTACGACCTGCGCACGCGCCGCTTCACCCTGGCCGGCCAGGAGCTGGCGCTGCCGCCGCGTGAGCGCACGCTGCTGGAGGCCCTGATGCTCAAGGCCGGCAGCACGGTGTCCAAGCAAGCGCTGATCGACAGCATCTTCGGGCTGGACGACGAGCCCAGCGCCGACGCCATCGACATCTACATGCACCGCCTGCGCAAGAAGCTCGAGGGCAGCCAGGCGACCGTCATCACGCTGCGCGGCGTGGGCTACCTGCTGCGCACGCGGCAGGACTGAAGTGACGAGCCCTCACGCTCATCGCTTCGCGGGCAGGCTCTGACATGGCCGGGCGTGCAAGCCTTCGCTTCCGGCTGGCGCTGTGGCTGCTGCTGCCGATGTCGGTGTTCGTCGCCATCTGCGGCTGGCTCACCTGGCGCAATGCGGCCGGCGTGGCCGACTACGTGCAGGACCACGATCTGCTGTCCTCGGCCAAGGTGCTGTCCGACCGCCTCATCTGGGAAGGCGACGACGTGCAGGCCAGCGTGCCGCCCTCGGCGCTGAGCCTGTTCGTCTCGCCCGAGCGCGACCGCGTGTTCCTCAGCGTGACGGGCGCCGGCGGCGAGGTGCTCGCGGGCTCGGCCGACTTCCCGCTGCCCGCGGTGCGCAAGCCCGAGGGCACCGACCGCGCGCAGTGGTACGACACGGAGTTCGAAGGCCTGCCGCTGCGTGCGGTGGTTACCACGCGCGCCATGTACGAGGCCGGTGGTGCGCGCGACATCACCATTGCGGTCGGCAAGACGCAGAAAAGCCGCGACCGCATGCTGCGTTCGCTGTGGTGGCCGTCGATGGAATTCCTCTTGATTGCGCTCGTGCTGGCCATCGCGCTGGCCGTGGCCGCGCTCACGCTGGAGCTGCGGCCCATCGTGCGCCTCAGCCAGCAACTGGCGCAGCGCGATCCGATGCACCTCGACCTGGTGGTCGACGAAGGCGCGCTGCATGGCGAGCTGCGGCCTGTGGCCCATACCATCAATCGCTTCGTGGCGCAGCTCAAGGCCCATTCGCAGGCGCAGCGCCGCTTCATCGCGGATGCGGCGCACCAGCTGCGTACGCCGCTGGCCATGCAGGCCTCGCAGATCGAGTTTGCGCGCTACACCCGCCAGCACCGCGGCGACGAATGGGCCACGCGGCGCGCCGACATGGACGCGATGTGGCTGGCCATGCAGACCAGCAACCGCCGCCTGGTGGATGTGACCAACAAGCTGCTGCTGTTGGCGCAGGCCGAGCAGGACGAGGCCCACACCGGCCTCGAGCGCATCGACCTGTGCGCCGCGGCCCTGCGCTGCGTGGAGCAGCTGGCCGCGCTGGCGGATCGGCGCGGCATCGACCTGGGGCTGGAAGCCGACGGCAGCCTCTTCGTGATGGCCCAGCCGGTGCTGCTGGACGCACTGGCCAGCAACCTGCTGGACAACGCGCTGCGCTACACCCAAGAGGGTGGGCGGGTGACCATGGGGGTGTGCGCGCGGGACGACGGCGCGGTGCTGCTCACGGTGGAGGACAACGGCCCCGGCATTGCGCCGGAGGCGCGCGAGCGGGTGTTCGAGCGCTTCTACCGCGTCTCGCAGGACACCGAGGGCAGCGGCCTCGGGCTGGCGATCGTGCGCGAGATCGCCCACGCCTTCGGTGCCAGCGTCGCGCTGGAGGCGACAGACCCGCAGGCGCAGCGGGGGCTGCGGGTCACGGTGAGCTTCCCGGCACCGTCAACGTCGGCGCCGGAAAGCCCCGGACTTACTTGAGGCCTGCAGCCGCGCGCAGCGCAGCGGCCTTGTCGGTCTTTTCCCAGGTGAACTCCGGCTCTTCGCGCCCGAAGTGGCCGTACGCCGCGGTCTTGCTGTAGATGGGGCGCAGCAGGTCCAGCATCTGGATGATGCCCTTGGGACGCAGGTCGAAATGCGCCTGCACCAGCTCGGCGATCTGGCTGTCGGGAATCACGCCGGTGCCTTCGGTGTAGACCGTGACGTTCATCGGGCGTGCCACGCCGATGGCGTAGGCCACCTGGATCTGGCACTGGCGCGCCAGGCCCGCGGCCACGATGTTCTTGGCCACATAGCGCGCGGCGTAGGCGGCCGAGCGGTCCACCTTGGACGGGTCCTTGCCCGAGAACGCGCCGCCGCCGTGCGGGCAGGCGCCGCCGTAGGTGTCGACGATGATCTTGCGGCCGGTCAGGCCGCAGTCGCCCTGCGGGCCGCCGATGACGAAGCGGCCGGT
>JAFECZ010000234.1 GCA_018241905.1 Pseudomonadota bacterium | reverse complement strand
GGCCGACCCAGTGAAGGCCCCCAGCGCATCCCGCCCCCCGCCGCTGCCCCCCGCAGTCAATGCAGGACTAGCAACATGACCGACGAAATCCTGCAACTGCAAAACGTGGAAAGCGCCTACGGCCCCATCAAGGCCATTCGCGGCGTGAGCCTGAAGGTGCGCAAGGGTGAGATCGCGACGGTCCTCGGCTCCAACGGCGCCGGCAAGACCACCATCCTCAAGACCATCTCCGGCATCATCGACCCCCGAAAAGGCGCCGTCGAATTCAAGGGCCAGAGCATCACCGCCAAGGACCCGGCCTACATCGTCCAGCAAGGCCTCTCGCATGTGCCCGAAGGCCGCGAAGTCTTTGCGCTGCTGTCGGTGAAAGACAACCTGCTCATGGGCGCCTACACGCGCAAGAACCGCGACGAAGTGGCGCGCGACATCGAGACCGTCTTTGCCTACTTTCCGATTCTTCGCGAGCGCGCCGGCCAGGAGGCCGGCCTGCTCTCGGGCGGCCAGCAGCAGATGCTCGCCATCTCGCGCGCCATCATGGCCGCGCCCGAGCTCATCCTGCTCGACGAGCCCAGCCTGGGCCTCTCGCCCAAGCTCACCAAGGAAATCTTCGAGATCGTCGTGCGCATCAACCGCGAGCGCGGCACCACCATCCTGCTGGTCGAGCAGAACGCCAACATGGCGCTCAACGCCTCCGACTACGGCTACGTGCTGGAAAACGGCCGCATCGTCCTGGAAGACACCTGCGAGCGCCTGCGCGAGAAGGAAGACATCAAGGAGTTCTACCTGGGCATGAAGGACGAAGGCGTGCGCGGCGAGCGGCGCTGGAAGAAAAAGAAGACCTGGCGATAGCGGACTCCATCGAGAAGGCAATACCACCATGTTGAAAGGCCTCTGGGACACCGAGCACATCCAGCCGCGCACCGACATCGTGCTGCCCGGCGAGACCATCCCGGCCCTGTTCTGGAATGCGGCCGCCGCGCGCGGCCAGAGGGTGTGGATGCGCCAGAAGGAGCTGGGCATCTGGCGCACCTGGACCTGGAAGGAAACCGCCGATGCCGTGCGCGAAATCGCCGGCGGCCTGCTGGCGCTCGGCCTGGCGCCTGGCGAGTGCGTGTCCATCCTGTCGAACACCGTCATCGAATGGGTGCTGGCCGACCTGGCGGTGCTCAGCTGCGCGGGCGTGTCCAACGGCATCTATCCCACCGATGCCGCCTCGCAGGTGCACTACCTGTGCGAGGACTCGCGCTCGCGCGTGCTGTTCGTGGAAGACGACGAGCAGCTCGACAAGGCGCTGGAAGTGCGCGCGCAGTTGCCGCAACTGCGCAAGATCGTGGTGTTCGACATGGAGGGGCTGCGCGGCTTTCACGACCCAGGCGTGATGAGCCTGGACGACCTGCGTGCGCTGGGTCGCGAGCATCTGCAGCAACACGCCGGTGCGGTCGAGGAGCGCGTGCTGCAGTGCCGCCCCGAAGACCTGGCCATCCTGGTCTACACCTCGGGCACCACCGGCAAGCCCAAGGGGGCCATGCACAGCCATGCCGGCATCGTGTTCACCGCGCGCGGCCTGAACACGCTCATCGCCCAGGACGAGCGCGACGAACGCATGTGCTTCCTGCCGCTGTGCCACATCGCCGAGCGCATGGGCGGCGAGTATTTCGCCCTCTACACCGGCGCCATCCTCAACTTCGTCGAGAACCCCGAGACGGTGCCCGAGAACGTGCGCGAGATCTCGCCCACGGTGTTCACCGCCGTGCCGCGCGTGTGGGAGAAGTTCTATTCGGGCGTGATGATCGCCCTGAAGGAAGCCAGCCCCGTGCAGCAGGCCGCCTACGGCTGGAGCATCCGCGTGGGCGAGGAGATCGCGGCCAAGGTGATGGCGGGCGAGGCGGTGGGTGGCGCCCTGCGCTTCAAGTTCCGCATCGCGCGAGCGCTGGCGCTGGACAACGTGCGCAAGCTCATCGGCATTCACCGGGCGCGCTTCCTCGTGACGGGCGCAGCGCCCATCTCGCCGGAACTGGTCAAGTGGTACCTGTCGCTGGGCGTGCCCATGCTGGAGGTGTGGGGCATGACCGAGACCTGCGGCGCATCCACCGGCATGCCCGTGTCGCGCATCAAGCCCGGCTCCATCGGCCAGGCGGCCGGCTACAACGAGGTGCGCATCGACCCGGCCACCGGCGAGATCCTGGTGCGCGGGCCCAACGTGTTCATGGGCTACCTGCACTTGCCCGAGAAGACGGCCGAGACCATCGACGCCAACGGCTGGCTGCACACCGGCGACGTGGGCAGCATCGACGATGAGGGTTTCCTGCGTATCACCGACCGCATGAAGGACATCATCATCACCGCGGGCGGAAAGAACATCACCCCCAGCGAGCTGGAGAACGAACTCAAGTTCAGCCCCTACGTCACCGATGCGGTGGTCATCGGCGACAAGCGCCCCTACCTCACGGTGATCATCATGATCGACCAGGAGAACGTCGAGAAATACGCGCAGGACAACGACGTGCCATTCAGCAACTACGAGAGCCTCACCCGCGCCAGCGAAGTGCAGGAGCTGATCCAGGGCGAGCTCGACCGCGTCAACGCCAAGTTCGCGCGGGTGGAGCAGATCAAGAAATTCTTCCTGCTCGAGACGCAGCTCAGTGCCGAGGACGAGGAGCTCACGCCCACCATGAAGCTCAAGCGCAAGCTGGTGCAGGCCAAGTATGCGCAGCGGATAGAAGCCATGTACGCCGCCTGAGGGGCCGCGCCAACGTTCATCTGTTTCACGCCAACCATCCAGCTACCAAGGAGACAAGCATGACGAAGAAGATGAAGCTCAACAAACCCTGGCTCCTGGCACTCGCGGCCGCGGCCGCAGCCATGGCGGGCGGCGGCTCGGCCTTGGCGCAAGGGTCGCAAGGCGTGAGCAAGGACGAGATCCGCATCGGGACCATTCAAGACTTGTCCGGCCCGCTGGCGGGCTTCGGCAAGCAGTCGCGCAACGGCATGCAGCTGGCGGTGGACGAGATCAACGAGCAGGGCGGCATCAACGGCCGCAAGCTCAGGCTCTACGTGGAAGACTCGGGCTACGACCCGAAGAAGGCGGTGCTGGCGGCCCAGAAGCTGGTGAACCAGGACAAGATCTTCATCATGGCCGGCCACATCGGCACCGCGCAGAACATGGCGGCCATGCCGGTGCAGTTCGAGAAGAACGTGATCAACTTCATGCCCATCACCGCCGCGCGCGAGATGTACGAGCCGTTCAACCGCCTGAAGTATTCCTTCGCCGCCACCTACTACGACCAGATCCGCCTGGCCCTGCCCAAGCTGGTGAAGGACAAGGGCGCCAAGCGCGTGTGCACCATCTACCAGGACGACGAGTTCGGCCTGGAGGTGGAGCGCGGCGCGGAGGCCGGCCTCAAGGCCGCGGGCATGGAGCTGGTGGAGAAGACGTCGTTCAAGCGCGGCGCCACCGACTTCTCGTCGCAGGTGGCCAGGATGAAGGCGGCCAATTGCGACCTGGTGGTGCTGGGCACCATCATCCGCGAGACCATCGGCACCGTGGGCGAGGCGCGCAAGACCGGATTCAACCCCACCTTCCTTGGCTCCAGCGCCGCCTACACCGATCTCATCCACAAGCTGGGCGGCAAGGCCATGGACGGCATCTACGCCACCATGACGGTGCAGAACCCCTACACCGACGAGCAGTCGCAGCCCATCCGCTTCTGGGCCAACAAGTACAAGACCAAGTTCAACGAGGACCCGACGGTGTTCTCGGTGTATGGCTACACCATCGTCCAGTCCTTCGCCAAGGTGGCCGAGAAGACCGGCGCCAACCTGAGCACCGACAGCTTCATCAAGGTGATGGACAACATGACCTTCGAGCCGGACATGTTCGGCAGCGCCAAGGCCACCTACACCTCGACCAAGCGGCTGGGCAGCGACCTGTCCAGACTGTCACAGATTCAAGACGGCAAGTGGAAGGTGGTGTCCGACTATGTGGCACCTTGAGGTGCCTTCACGCATCGACTGGCTTGAATGAAGGGCAGCGGGCGCGTTCCTTCGCGTCCGCTGTCATCCTCCAAAGGCGGTATGGACATTCGTTGTAGGACGGGCTGAAATGCTTCGGCCCGTTTCCTCGGGCGACCCAGTGGCCAGCTACCGGAGGCAACGATGGTGCAGGATCCGACCGGCCCGGCGTTCAATGCCGCCGGTGCGAGCCTTGGCAACGTACTGCCCAAGCATGGCGTAGTCGTGCTGGTGGTCGATGTCGTCGACTCGGTCGACCTGATGCGCCGGCACGAGGCGGGCACCGTGAGCCGATGGGCCGCCTTCGTGAAGACCGCGCGCAGCCATGTCCTCGCGCATCATCACGGCGAAATGGTCAAGAGCCTGGGCGACGGGCTCATGGCGCGCTTTGCCAACGTGCCGGACGCAGTGCACGCGGCGGCTGCCTTGCACGAGTACCTGGCAAGGGACAACGCGGCCTTGCCTGCGGACGAACACATCCTCTTGCGTGCCGGCATCAATGTCACCGATGCGTGGTCCGACGGCATCGACCTCTATGGCAGCGGCGTGAACGTGGCCGCGCGCGTGGCGACGCTGGCCGGCCCCGGCGAGACCATCCTCACCGCGGAGGCCCGCGACGAAGTGGCCAGCGGCGTGGACATCGAATGTGTCGACCTCGGCCTGTGCTACCTCAAGAGCTTCGGAGGCGGCGTGCGCGCCTACCGTGCGGGCCCGGCCGGCGCGCGGCCGCAGGTGCTGGCGCGCACCGCCGAAGCCGCGTTGCATCCCACCATCGCCGTCATTCCGTTTGCCGATCGCGGCCAGACGGGCCTGTCGCTTACCGTGGGCGACCTGATCGCCGACGGCGTGATCGATCGGCTGTCGCGCGGCTCGAGCATCCGAGTCATTTCCCGCCTTTCCACCGCACCGTTTCGAAATCGGCCGATGGACCTGGGCTCGCTGCATGCCTACCTGGGCGCCACCTTC
Organism: Pseudomonadota bacterium; assembly: GCA_018241905.1. Lineage (GTDB taxonomy): Bacteria > Pseudomonadota > Gammaproteobacteria > Burkholderiales > Burkholderiaceae_C > Variovorax. Next base: position 3,078 of record JAFECZ010000234.1, on the reverse strand, counting down.
GTGCTGAGCGGGGGCTATGCCTTGTCGGGCACCAAGCTGCTGATCACCGCCGAGCTTTCCACGGTGGCGGATGCGCAGGTGCTCTGGACCGAGCGCTTCACCGGCAGCCTGGACGACCTGTTCGAGCCCGACAGCCACCTGGCACGGCAGCTGGCGCTCGGCGTGCACGTGGCCATCTTCGACCACGAGATGCAGCACGTGTCGACGCAGCCGTTGCCCACCCTGGCCAGCTATTCGCTGCTGGTGGGCGGGATCAACCTGATGCACCGCTCGAACCATGGCGACTTCGAGCGGGCCCGGGCCATCCTGGAGCAGTTGATCGAACGCCATGGCGGCATAGCAGCGCCGCGCACCTGGCTTGCGAACTGGTACGTGCTGGGCGCGACGCGCGGCATACCCGGCCACGGGGCCGTCGATGCGGACGCGGCACTGGCCGCCTCGCGCAGTGCGCTCGTGCGCGATCCGACCGACGCGAAGGCGTTGGCCATCGAGGGCTTCGTGCACTGCCATCTCCTGCACGACCTGCCCCTGGCGCGCCAGCGCTGCCTGCAGGCCATCGGCATCGATGCCAACTGTGCGCTGGCGTGGCTCTACCTGGGCACCATCAATGCATTCGAAGGCAAGGGGGCCGAAGCCGTCGAGGCCACGCGCCGCGCGCTCGACCTGTCGCCGATCGATCCGCAGCGCTACTACTTCATGTCGCTGGGCGCCACCGCGGAGCTCTCGGCCGGCAACGACGCGCGCGCGGAGGCGCTCGCGCGCTCGTCGCTGGTGCTCAACCGGATGCACTCGTCCACCTGGCGGGTGCTGACCATCGCGCTGGTGCATCAGAACCGCATGGACGAGGCGCGCGACGCGCTGCGCCAGGTGCTGGCGCTCGAACCCGATCTCAGTTGCACAAGCTATCTCGCGCGCATGCCCAACGGCAACTTGCCGACCGGGCAGGCGTGGGCCAAGGCGCTGGCGGCCGCAGGGCTGCCGGATTGATGTTGTCAACAAGAAGGAGAAGGACATGTCGATGCTTGGAGGTGCGGGTGGGGCCGGCGGTGCCGGCGGGGCGGGTGGCGCAGGCGGGGCCGGCGGCGCGGGCTTTGGTGGTGCAGGCGGAAGCGGAGGGAGCTTCCTGGGCACCATGGCCGATGCCTATGTGAATTCCGTGATGATCGACGCGCTCGACGGATCGCGGGCCGCGACGATCCAGTTGAACGACACGACGCGCTACGCGCCGGCACTGAACGCCAAGACGCTCGACGACCCGTCGGACCTGGACCGCTGGGAGCCCTGGGTGCGGGCCTATACGGCCCTGGGCGAACTCATGCAAGGCGTCTGGTACGAGATCGACGACACCAACAAGAAGGCTGCGGTCTGCTTCACCACCGAAGGGGCCGGCGGGGCGCCCACCCCGCTGAGGATCGCCACCATCGGGCGACCGCTGCAGGCCGTGTTCAATGCGCAGGTCGATCTCGTGGCCCATTGGGCCGATCTTCGCGAAGAGCGTGCGACGGAAATCATGGCGCAGATCGATTCGCCCTACGCCTTCTGGTCGTCGGTGGTCTACCTGCACCCGGTGCGCACCCGGTGGACGATGGAGCTGATCAACGTCATGCTGCAGTTCTGCGTGTACGTGGAGATGCGCTTCAAGCACGCGCTGGGCTGCTGGCGCCCGGTGGAATACAACCCCCAGATCCAGCCGATGATCACGACGCCGGGGCACGGCAGCTTTCCCAGCGGCCACGCCACCCAGGTCTTCGCGGTGGCCCGGTTGCTGGACACGCTGCTGGGCCTCAATGGCACCACTCCCGGCCTGGGCGCGGTGCGAGACCAACTGCAGCGGCAGGCGGCGAGGATCGCCACCAACCGGGTGGTCGCGGGCGTCCATTTCCCGGTGGACAGCATGGCCGGCCGCATGCTGGGTACGGCGCTGGCGGACTTCTTCATGGCGCGCTGCGTCAAGACCATCCCGTTCGTCGAACGCATTTTCAAGAGCGGCTTCCTGACGACGAACGCCTCGCTGGAGTTCAATCCGTTCGACAGTACGACGCAGGACCTGGATGGCGCCGGCGGGCTGTACGCAAAGGGGGCGGCAGTCACCCTGGACAACACCTATCCGAAGGGCCATTCGGTGCTGCTCGAGACCTTGTGGAACAAGGCGGTCCTCGAATGGACGGGGCACTTCGGCCGCTAGCCGGGGCGGCTCCAGCCACGCATCAAGGAGACCGTCATGGCCATGCACAGGTCATCATCCGTTCCCTATCCGGCTTGCTTCGACGCCTATCTGCGCTATGCCTTGCAGACGGGCTTTGCCTACTTCAGCGGCACCAATGCCGCCTCGCCCACGGTGGCGCTGCTGGCGCGGCTGTCGCAGGACGTGTCGCTCGACGACGCCCTGGCGCAACTCGAATCCAACGGGGAGGTCGAGTTCGGTCCCATGGACTTCCGCGACACGCGCATGCCGTTCCAGCCGCGCTTCCTGACGCTTCGCGTTCCGCTGGCGCTGCTGGACGCCTCGCTGTGGAGCCTGTGGGACCTGCTTTTCTGCTGGGTCACGCTGAGCATGCCCGTGGGATCGAGGCCAGGCTTGATCGGCACGCGCAGCATCGACCCCGATCGCCCCAAGAGCCAGTCCGACACGCTTCTTGCCGTCATCGACGACGGCTGCCCGTTCGCGCACCAGCGCCTTCGAGTGGCCGGCACGATCAAGTCGCGCGTGTTCGCGATCTGGGACCAGGACACGCCCAAGTCCCCTTCCACGCTGCCCGTGAAGTTCGGAAAAATGCCGCCGGATTTCAAGTACGGCATCGAGTTCCGGCGAGCCACTTCGGTCGACAGCACGGGGCAGGTGCTCGGCATCGACGACTGGATCGCGGCGCACGCCACGCCTGCCGGCAATGTCGACGAGGAAGGCTGCTATGCGCAGGCAGGCTTCAATTCGCTCTGGGCCGGCCGTTCGCACGGGGCGCATGTGCTGGACCTGTTCGCGGGCTCGATGCCGCCCAGCAGCGGGTTCAGCTACGACCCCGGCCATCCGCCGAGCTTCAAGCCTGCTGCCGACGTCGCATCGCAATCGGACGTGGTGTT
>JAFECZ010000233.1 GCA_018241905.1 Pseudomonadota bacterium | reverse complement strand
GCGCAGGCCGGCACCACCGAGTCGCCGGTGGTGCGCTGGCTGCTCATCGGGCTGGCGCTGGCCTTCATGGGGCTGTTCCTGGTGCTGCCGCTGGCGGCCGTGGCCACCGAGGCGCTGCGCAAGGGTTTCGGCGCCTACATCGAGGCTCTGCAGGAGCCCGATGCCTGGGCGGCCATCCGCCTGACGCTGCTTACCGCGGCCATCTCGGTGCCGCTGAACCTGGTGTTCGGCATCGCGGCGGCCTGGGCCATTGCCAAGTTCGAGTTCCGCGGCAAGGCCGTGCTCACCACGCTGGTGGACCTGCCTTTTGCGGTTTCGCCGGTGGTGGCGGGCCTGATCTACGTGCTGGTGTTCGGCGCGCAGGGCTGGTTCGGTCCGTGGCTGGCCGAGCACAACATCAAGATCATCTTCGCGGTGCCCGGCATCGTGCTGGCCACCATCTTCGTGACCTTTCCCTTCATCGCACGCGAACTCATTCCGCTGATGCAGGCCCAAGGCACCGACGAAGAGCAGGCCGCCATCGTGCTGGGCGCCACCGGCTGGCAGACCTTCTGGCGCGTGACGCTGCCCAACATCAAGTGGGGCCTCCTGTACGGCGTCATCCTGAGCAATGCGCGCGCCATGGGCGAGTTCGGCGCGGTGTCGGTGGTGTCGGGCCACATCCGAGGCCAGACCAACACCATGCCGCTGCACGTCGAGGTGCTCTACAACGAATACCAGTCGGTCGCGGCCTTTGCCGTGGCCTCGCTGCTGGCCATCCTGGCGCTGGTCACGCTGGTGATCAAGTCGGTCATCGAATGGCGCCACGAGCGCGAGATGAAGGCGCTGGCAGACCTGCCGCCCGAGCGGCCGCCTGCGGCCGACGCAGCCGCGGCCTGATGAAGTGAGAGGAACAAGAAATGAGCATTGAGATCCGCAACGTCAGCAAGCAGTTCGGCGACTTCCACGCGCTGCGCAACGTCAACCTCGACGTGGATTCGGGCGAACTGGTGGCGCTGCTGGGCCCCTCGGGCTGCGGCAAGACGACGCTGCTGCGCATCATCGCCGGCCTGGAAACGGCCGATGCCGGCAGCATCCTGTTCGCCGGCGAAGACACCACCGACGTGCACGTGCGCGAGCGGCAGGTGGGCTTCGTGTTCCAGCACTACGCGCTGTTTCGCCACATGTCGGTGTTCGAGAACGTGGCCTTCGGCCTGCGCGTGAAGCCGCGCAGCACGCGCCCCAGCGATGCGCAGATCAAGAAGAAGGTGATGGAACTGCTCAAGCTGGTGCAGCTCGATTGGCTGGCCGAGCGCTACCCGTCGCAGTTGTCGGGCGGCCAGCGCCAGCGCATTGCCCTGGCGCGCGCGCTGGCGGTGGAGCCCAAGGTGCTGCTGCTGGACGAGCCCTTCGGTGCGCTCGATGCCAAGGTGCGCAAGGAGCTGCGCCGCTGGCTGCGCCGGCTGCACGACGAACTGCACGTCACGTCGATCTTCGTCACGCACGACCAGGAAGAGGCGCTCGAAGTGGCCGACCGCGTGGTGCTGATGAACAGCGGCCGCATCGAGCAGGTCGGCTCGCCGCAGGAGGTCTGGGACCACCCGGCCAGCCCCTTCGTCTACGGCTTCCTGGGCGACGTCAACCTGTTCCACGGCCGCGCCCATGAGGGCGAGGTGGAAGTGGAGGGCGTGCGCTTCAACGCCCCCGAGCACGGCGGCGTGCGCGATGCCAAGGCCCTGGCCTACGTGCGTCCGCACGACCTGGACGTGCGCCCCTACGCGGCCGGTGCCAGCGGCATCGTGGCCAGCATCGGCCGTGCCATCGTGGTGGGACCCATCGCGCGCCTGGAACTTGAGCCCCTGGAATCGAATCCAGACAATCCAGGCAGCGGAACTATCATCGAAGCGCAAATCCCTGCGCAACAGTTCCGCGACCTGGGCTTGAAGGAAGGCGACCAAGTGGTCGCCACGCCTCGCAAGGCCCGGGTGTTCGTGGAAGAAGACTGGGTATCACCTTGATTCAATGGTTCTTTGGCGCGCCGCGCCGTGCGTTCGGACTCATCTCGCTGGCCTGCGTGGCCATGCTGGCTTTCGGCCTGTACCTGCAGCACGTGGTGGGGCTGGAGCCTTGCCCGATGTGCGTGGTCCAGCGCTATGCCTTGGTCGCCGTGGCGGTGTTTGCCGGCCTGGCGTGCGCGGTTCGCGGCCGTGGCGCGCGCACGGTCTGGGGCGGGCTTGGCCTGCTGGCCAGCGTGGGCGGCGCCTACACGGCGGCGCAGCAAAGCTGGCTGCAGTGGTATCCGCCGGAGTTCGTCAGCTGCGGCCGCGACATCTACGGGATGATCGAAAGCTTTCCGTTGCAGCGCGCCATCCCCATGATTTTCCGCGGCAGCGGCGACTGCTCGAAGGTCGATTGGACCTTCCTGGGCCTGTCCATCGCCAACTGGTCCTTCATCGCCTTCACGGTGTTCGCACTGCTGGCCATCGGCCTGCTGCTTTCGGGCGGGCGCGCCCAGGACGGCTACAGCGGCAAGGTGTCGAAGGCGGCGTAGGCCGTTGCCAGCCAGCTCTTCACGCGCTGGCGCTCCAGCAGGCCCAGGGCCGAGGGGCTCTCGCGGTCGTTCGCCGCTTTCCAGAAACTGGTGTTCTGCGCGTCGATCTTGCGCATGCTGGCCTCGTGCAGCCGGGGCAGGGCGATGACCTTGGCGCCGGCCAGCATGGCTTTCGACAGCGACTGCGAGCCCAGCAGCAGGGCGAAGTCGCTGCCCCGTCCGTAGTTCTGCACCACGATGTAGTTGGGCTTGTCGCCGAAGGTGTCCACCAGCGCGCCCAGCAGGTCGGTGGAGTCGCGACCGTCGTCCAGCACGTGCCAGAAGTTGACCGGCACACCCAGTTCCCGGAACAGCGGGAGCAGATCCGACTCCTTGATCCACTTCGACAGCGGTGCCAGAGTCTGCGCCGCCAGGTCGACGATCACGCTGTGCTCGGGGCTGCCTTCGAAGCCGTTCACCACCATGTCCAGCGCCTCGTAGCTGTCGACCACCACCGGCGATGCAAAGCCTTGGTAGAAGCGGGTGAAGGAGTTGTGCGAGCGGTCGGTGTCGAAGCCGGTGAAGGGCTTGTTCCGGTCGATGAAGTATTGGGCGAGCAGGCGGGACGTGACCGACTTGCCCACACCGCCTTTTTCACCGCCTATGAAGTTCAGAGAGCTCATGGATCCCCTTGAAGCATGGAGCGCGCCAGCGCTGGTCCGGGGCATTCTAGGGGCAGCTGTTCACCTTTCAAAAATACTTGCGCATTTGTAGTCGAGAGCGAAATTTCGTAACCAAATCCGGAGAATTGATGGTTGCCGCCATTGATGGCCCCCAAGAAATCGCTTTTTTTGAGAAATTTTGCACGAATCATTTGGTTGCGTAATGGATTCACGTGTTCCGGATTTGAGGTGTGTTTGCCATTAGTCTTGGCCCGCCGATCGGAAAATTCGCGATTTGATATTCAGATCACATGTTTAAATATTCTTGTTCGACGGGGCAATCGTTGTGTCCAGAAAATTTGCAATTCAACTTGCGGCATGGCTCATCGGATTTTTCGGTGTTTGCCATGTCGCATTGGCATGCGACATGGTGGTTGGCGTCGGCACGGCCTACCCCAATCTTTCCACCGTGCCGTGGCCTGCCGCCGGAACGGTGTGCATCAATTCCGGCAGCTACGACCGGATGCTGGTCGTGGCGGGCGTCCGAAGGAGCGCGGCGGCGCCCCTGGTCATTCGTGGCCGCGAGCCGTCGGATCCGCCCCGGCTGCTGCAGGGGGCGGTCGTGCGCAATTCCTCGTACGTCATGCTTGAGCACTTGAATGTGGCAAACGCCGCGGGCTATGCGGCGGTGCTGCTGGACCAGGGGAGCCATCACGTGACCGTCGACAAGGTCTGGGCCCACGACGCGCCGTTTGGCATCGCGCTCGGCTCCGCCGTGCAGCCGGACGGGCTGGGCGGACCGGCAGGCACCGGCAACGTGGTGCAGAACAGCGGCGCCGGAACGAACGTCCGCTACAGCGGCATTGCGATTCAGGCCAACTCCGGTGAGGCGTCGCCCGGCGATCCCGACTACCCCTATGCGACCACGGTGCGCAACAACAATGTGTCGGGCAATGGAGGCCACGGTATTTCCGTGGAGAACGCCAGGTTCGTGAAAATCGTGGGAAACCGGGTGTCGGTCAACGGCTTCAATGGCGGCGGCTATTCCGGCATTCACCTCTACGGGTCCGAGGACAACGGAAAATGCGGAAATAACCTGATTCGCTACAACTATGTTTCCCAGACCTGGTTGCTGCCAAATGACATCACCGCCAGCGACGGCAATGGAATATTGATGGATCACTATTGTGATTCAAATGATGTTTCATATAACGTGGTATGGGGCAATCATGGCGCCGGAATTTCAATTTTCACCAGCGCCGATAATCGTGTATATCGCAACACGGTATTTGGCAATACGCAGCAGCCTGGGCGCACCACTTTGTTCCCGCCGCCCTGGAGCAGCCTTGCGGAAATCATGGGTGCGACCTGCGCGGAGGTGAATGTGGTCACCGGCAAGTCGGACTGCGGCGGCACCACCGTCTACCCCGAGCGGGCGCGCGGCAACCAGGTGTTCGACAACGTCATCCAATCCACCGTCTATGGGGTCCCGGCGCTGTACGCCGCGCCGGCGGTAACGGTGGCGGCCCTGGGCAACCGAATCGGCCCCAATCTGTACTGGGTGGGCAAGGATGCCGCCGACAAGCCCAATGCCAACTGGCCTCCGATGACCTACGGCAATCCGACGACCGAGATTTCCGCCGCCTACATCGACCGGGTCACCGGCACATCGGGCAATGCGGTGGAGCAGCCCGAATACGACCGCGACCGCAGTGCCGCCGCCCCGCAGGCCGATGGGCTGCGCCTGGCAAAGCGCCCCGTCGCGGTGGGCCAGGCACTGGCCGACATGCCCGCAGACATCGCGGGACGAGCGCCGGCCGGGGTGACTTCGTATCTCGGCGCCTATCACTGCCAGGCCGCTGCCGCGGGCCAGCCCTGCGCCCCGTAGAACGCGAGCGCGGCGATGCCCGTTCTGCGCAAGGCGCAAGCGGTGCATCCACAGGTTTCCGAGGGGCGGGCACCGGGGTGTGCACGTTATGATCCCCGCCTCGGCACACCGCCGTCTGGCGGTGTTTTCTCCTTGCAAATCAATACCTTGGCCTCAGGGCCCGGGTGGGTCCGCAACTCGTGCGTCTCAATTCGATCAAGCTTTCCGGCTTCAAATCCTTCGCCGAACCCACCAATTTCATGTTGCCCGGCCAACTGGTCGGCGTGGTGGGGCCCAACGGTTGCGGCAAGTCGAACATCATGGATGCGGTGCGCTGGGTGCTCGGCGAATCGCGCGCCTCCGAGTTGCGCGGCGAGTCCATGCAGGACGTGATCTTCAACGGCACCACCAGCCGCAAGCAGGCCAGCCGCTCCAGCGTGGAACTGGTGTTCGACAACGCGGACCACCGCGCCGGCGGCCAGTGGAGCCAGTTCACCGAAATCGCGGTGCGGCGCGTGCTGACCCGCGACGGCACCAGCAGCTACTACATCAACAACCAGCCGGTGCGCCGGCGCGACGTGCAGGACGTGTTCCTGGGTACGGGCCTGGGCCCGCGCGCCTACGCCATCATCGGGCAGGGCACCATCAGCCGGATCATCGAGTCCAAGCCCGAGGAACTGCGCCTGTTCCTCGAAGAGGCCGCGGGCGTCTCCAAGTACAAGGAGCGCCGGCGCGAAACCGAGAACCGCCTGTCGGACACGCGCGAGAACCTCACGCGCGTGGAAGACATCCTGCGCGAACTCAACACCAACCTCGAGAAGCTCGAGAAGCAGGCCGAGGTGGCCGCGCGCTACAACACGCTGCAAGGCGATGCCACGCGCAAGCAGCACCAGCTGTGGTTCCTCAAGCGCGGCGAGAGCGAGGCCGACCAGGCCAAGATCAAGATGGACGCGGAGAAGTCCATCAACGACCTCGAGGCACGCACCGCCGAACTGCGCCACGTCGAGGCCGAACTCGAAACCGTGCGCCAGGCCCACTACGCGGCCGGCGACCAGGTCAACCAGGCGCAGGGCAAGCTGTACGAAGCCAGTGCCGAAGTGGGCCGGCTCGAAGGCGAGATCCGCTTCGTGGTCGAAGGCCGCCAGCGCGTCGAGCAGCGGCTGATCCAGCTCAAGGAGCAGGTGGCCCAATGGGGCACGCGCCGCGAAGAGGCCCAGGCCGAGATCGAGACCCTGGCCGGGCAGGGCATGGACGCCGAAGAGCAGTCCATCTTGCTGGCCGCCCAGCTCGAGGAACACGACGCGCGCATGCCCGAGCTGGAAGAAGCCCTGCAGCGCGCGCAGGACGAAGCCAATTCGCAGCGCGGCGCCGTCACGCAGGTGCAGCAGCAGATCCAGGTGCTGGCCGCCGACCAGCGCAACATCGACGACCAGATGCGCCAGCTGGGTGTGCGCGCCGAGCGTCTGGAAACCGACAAGCGCGCCCTGGCCGCGCCGGACGAAGCCAAGCTGGCCGACATGCAGGAGCAGCTGGCCGCCGCCCAGGAAGCCGCGAGCGAATCCGAAGCTCGCCTGCACGAGCTGCAGGAATCGGTGCCGCAGCTCGATGAATCGCGGCGCGAGAAGCAGCAGCAGGTCAACGTTGAAAGCGCCAAGCACGCCGAGTTCTCTGCAAGGCTGGAAGCGTTGCGGGCGCTGCAGGAAAAGGTCAAGACCGACGGCAAGCTCACGCCCTGGCTGGCCAAGCACGGGCTCGATGGCCTGCAAGGCCTGTGGACGAAGATCCACATCGAGCAGGGCTGGGAAAACGCGCTGGAAGCCGCCCTGCGCGAGCGCATGGGTGCGCTGGAGGTCAGCCGCCTGGACATGGTGCGCGGCTTCCTGGGCACCGAGGGCAAGGACGCACCGCCGGCCAAGCTCGCCTTCTACAGCCCGCCCGCGGCGGCCCAGCCTGCGCCTTCCGGCAGCCTGCCGCGCCTGTCCGATCTGCTGCGCCTGAACGATGCGGGCCTGCAAGCCTTGCTCACCGATTGGCTGCACGACAGCTTTACCGCGCAGAGCTTCGAGGAGGCGCTTTCGCTGCGCGACAAGCTGCCGCCCGGCGGCGTCATCTACGTGAAGAGCGGCCATGCGGTCTCGGCCCACGGCGTCAATTTCTACGCCCAGGATTCCGAGCAGGCCGGCCTTCTGGCGCGCCAGCAGGAAATGGAAAACCTGGAGCGCCAGCTGCGCGCCCAGGCCCTCATCAACGAAGAAGCGCGCAGTGCGCTGGTGCGTGCCGAAGCCGCCTACAGCGATGCCGCATCGCGCCTGGTCACGGCGCGGCGCGAAGCGGCCGACACCCAATCGCGCTCGCACGAGCTGCAGGTCGAGACGCTGCGCCTGACGCAGCTGGCCGAGCAGACCCGCGCGCGCAGCGAGCAGCTCAATGCCGACCTGGGCGAGGTCAATGCACAGCTCGAAGAACTGCAGGAGCGCCGCGTGGCGGCCGAAGCACGCTTCGAGGAACTGGACATGCAACTGGCCGACAGCCAGGAGCGCCACGCCCAGCTCGACGAAAAGGTCATCGAAGCGCAGCGCCGGCTGGCCGACAGCCGCGAGCAGCACCGCAGCCTGGAGCGCCAGGCGCAGGAAGCCACCTTTGCCCAGCGCACGCTGGAGCAGCGCCGCGCCGAGCTGCAGCGCTCCATCCAGACGGCCGAGCAGCAGACCGTGGCGCTCGCCGACGAAGACCAGCGCGCGCGCGCCGAGCTGGAGCGCCTGTCCGACGCTGCCGCGCAAGCCGGCCTGCAGAATGCCCTGTCGCTGAAGCTGGAGCGCGAGGCGGCCCTGGGCGCCACACGCAGCCAGTACGACGACCTGACCATCAAGCTGCGCGCCAGCGACGAGCGCCGCCTGCAGCTCGAGCGCGAACTCGAGCCCCTGCGCCAGCGCATCACCGACTTCCAGCTCAAGGAGCAGGCCGCGCGCCTGGGCTTCGAGCAGTATGCGCAGTTGCTGGCCGACGCGCAGGCGGATCTGGAGGCGGTGGCCGCCTCCATCGAG
>JAFECZ010000232.1 GCA_018241905.1 Pseudomonadota bacterium | reverse complement strand
TGCTGGCCCTTCAGATGGTGGTCGAGGCCACCGGCCCGCTGTTCGAAGCGCCGCCGGTGCGTGCGCTGCTGGCCTCGCTCACCAGCGATGTGCTTCTGGAAATCACGATGGGCGCGGCGTTGTCGGTGCTGGCCTATTCGAGCCTGGCCGTTGTGCTGCTGGTGGCGGCCATGGCCAGCTCGAACGTGGTGCCGCTGGACGTGGCGCTCGGCCTGGTGCTGGGTGCCAACCTCGGCAGCGGCCTGCTGGCAGTGCTCACCACGGCCAAGTCGGCGGCGGCCGTGCGCCAGGTGACCATGGGCAATCTCGTGTTCAAGGTGCTGGGCGTGGCCCTGGCGGCGCCGTTCGTGGACCTGTGGCTGCAGTACATGCGCCCGCACCTGGCGGCACCGCAGCTGGTGGTGATGTTCCACCTGGCGCTCAACGTGGCGATGAGCCTTCTCTTCATCGGCCTGACCGACTGGGTCGCCATGGCCATGCAGCGACTGCTGCCCGAGCCTCCGCAGCCGCCTTCGAGTCGCCGTCCGCAGCACCTGGACCCGTCGGCCCTGTCGACGCCGAACCTGGCCATCTCGAATGCCGCGCGCGAAGCCATGCACCAGGCCGACCTGGTGGAGACCATGCTGATCGGCATGCTGGAAGTGATCCAGCGCAACGACCTGCGCCTGGCCGCCGAACTGCGCAAGATGGACGACGACGTCGACCGCCTCTACTCCGACATCAAGTACTACTTGACCCGGATCTCGCGCGACGCACTGGGCGAAGCGGAGAACCGGCGCTGGACCGACATCATCAGCTTCACCATCAACATGGAGCAGATCGGCGACATCATCGAGCGGGTGATCATCGACATCGAGGACAAGAAGATCCGGCCGCACCGCAACTTTTCCGAGGCGGGCATGAACGAGATCGTCGAGCTGCACGAGCGCCTGCTGGCCAACCTGCGCCTGGGCATGAGCGTGTTCCTCAACGGCAACCTGCACGACGCGCAGCGCCTGCTGGAAGAGAAGGTGCGCTTTCGCGAACTGGAGCACCACTATGCGAGCACGCACCTGGTGCGGCTGAGCGAGCAGACCACCTCGAGCATCGAGACCAGTTCGCTGCACATTGACCTGATCAGCGATCTCAAGCGCATCAACTCGCACATCTGCTCGATCGCCTACCCCATCCTCGATTCGGCCGGGGCGCTGGCGCCCAGCCGGCTGCGCGCATCGCGGCTGGGCGAACTCGGCTTGTAGGGGAATCGGAGCGGCTCAGGTGCCGTCGTGCATGCGGCGCTTGAGCAGCAGTTCGTGGTACAGGCACAGAGGCATGGCGATGAAGCCCATGCCGATGGTGTAGATCAGCAGGCTCGCCAGCGGGAAGTCCGCGCGTGAAAGCGCCGGCACCGACGCGGCCACTGCGGCCAGCGCAATGAGCGTGATCACGACCTTGAGCGCACGTCCGTAGAACTCGGCGCGTGCAGCCGAGGAATCCTTGCGATCTTCTGTCGCGCGCATCGTGGCGCGCTTGTCTCCGTTTTTCTTTTGCATGGCCTCCCCGCAGTCATGGCTAGGCTCCCTGGACTGCTTCTTACCATGCACATTCGGAAAGCGGCAACCCGGCAGCTTCCCTAGGAGAGAGTTTCTCGGCCGGTGGCGAGAGGCCCTCAGTTCAAGCCGATGGTCGACGCGCGCCGGCGCAGCAGCTTCGCACGCACGGGATCGCGCTCGTCCAGCGCATTGGCGGCCAGCAGCAGCTTGCCCATCTGGTCGACCTCCGTCAGCACCTTGCCGGGCTGCAGCAGCGCGCCGAAGAGGGCGCGCGCTTCATTGGCCAGGACACTCAGCGCGACCTGGAGGCGACTGGGCGCAGCGGCGGTGGAAAGGATTCTTCCGGCGGTGGACATGAGTGGCTCCTTGTTGAGGTGAATCGATCCTAGGGTCTGCCCCGATATAAGTACAACGAGTTTTATTGCCAGATGAGTGCAATAACTTTGCAGTCATCCAGGAGGCAAGCACCATGGACATCGGCCTCGCGCGCACCTTTCTCGCCATTGCCGAGACCCGCAGCTTTCAGCGCGCTGCGGATCGCCTGCATGTCACCCAGACCGCCGTCAGCGCCCGCGTGCGCGCGCTGGAAGATCATCTGGGGCGCCCGCTGTTCGTGCGCAACAAGGCCGGGGCCGTGCTGACTGCTGCCGGCGAGCAGTTCATGCCGCACGCGCGCACGCTGGTCCAGGTCTGGGAGCGGGCCCGTCAGCAGGTGGCGGTACCCGCGGGCCGCCGCGCGGTGCTGGCATTGGGTTGCGAGATCAGCCTGTGGTATCCGCTGTTGCCTCGCTGGCTGGTGCACATGCGCGAGCGCGCACCCGACCTGGCGCTGCGCTGCACGGTCGGCCCTGCGCGCGAACTGCTCGACCAGGTGGCCGGCGGCGTGCTGGACGTGGCCATTGCCTATGCACCCCAGCAGCGCCCGGGCTTGCGGGTCGAGTTGCTGATCGAAGAGCGACTGGTCATGGTCAGCACCGATCCGCAGGCGCGGATGCCGCAGGCAGCCGACTATGTGAACGTGGATTGGGGCCCGGAGTTCGAAGCGCAGCACGGACTGGCCTACCCGGAGCTGTCAAATGCGCCCGTGCAGGCGGGCCTGGGGCCGCTGGGGCTGGAATATGTGCTGGCCGCCGGCGGCACCGGCTATTTCCGCCTGGAAGTCGCGCGCCCGCACCTGGAAGCCGGCCGGCTACACCGGGTGCCGGACACCCCGGAGTTCCTGTATCCCGCCTACGCCGTGTATGCCGCAGGCGCCGAGCCCCCTGCCCTGCACGAAGCCCTCGAGGGCCTGCGCGAGATGGCCGGAAAGCTACCGCCCAGCGCCTCGGCGCCCGCCTATCCGGAAAAAGCCTAGGGTGCGCGCTTGTGGAAACTTGACGCGGGTCAAGCGCGGCGCCGCACGCCGGAACACAGAATCCGCCAGGAGAGCGGACTCGTGTGACCCAGAGAAAAGCTTCAGTTCAGGCCAATGCGCGAAGCGCGCGTGCGCAGCGCCGCGGCACGCGCCGGATCCGTGGCTTGCGCGGCGTTGGCCGCAACCAGCAAGGCACGCATCTGCTCCACTTCGCCCAGGATCTTGCCCGGGCTCAACAGCGCTTCCATGAGGGCCGAAGCCTCATTGACGAAGCTCTTCAGCGCGCCGGTCAGGCCGCCGGAAACGGTGGATGTGGAGGACGGGGTCAGCGTGGACATGAGACGGAACTCCTCAGATGTGGAATCTACGAATTGACCCGATTTTATAGGGTTTTCCCCAATACCCGGGAATACCCCGAACTTGCGGGAGGCCTCCGCCGGGAAGCGCCGGCCCCGCACCTTTTCCCATCCACGAACGGCCCAGCCGACAACGAACACTCCACCAGGCCGCAGGCATGACCACACTGATCTACACCCACGAAGACTGCCTGGAACACCGCCCGGGACCGCACCACCCCGAATCGCCCGAGCGGCTGCGCGCCGTGTTGGCAGCGCTCGAGGCCCCGGAATTCGCCAAGGCACGCTGGCGCGAGGCGCCGCTAGGCACCCGCGAGCAGGTTCTGCTGGTGCACACGCCCGACTACGTGGCCAGCGTGGAAGCCATGGCGCCGATGGAGGGCTACCAGTTGCTCGATGCCGGCGACACGATCATGTCGCCGGGCACGCTGCAGGCCGTGATGAGATGCGTTGGCGCCGCATGCGCGGCGGTGGATGCAGTGGTTGCCAAGGAGGCGCGCAATGCCTTCTGCGCCACCCGGCCCTGCGGCCATCACGCCGAAGCCGACCGCGCGATGGGTTTCTGCGTCTACAACCAAGCCGCCATTGCCGCGCTGCACGCCAGGCAGGCGCACGGGTTGCGGCGCATCGCGGTGGTGGATTTCGACGTGCACCACGGCAACGGCACGCAGCACGCCTTCTGGTCGGACCCGGAGCTGTTCTACGGCTCTTCGCACCAATCGCCCTTCTACCCGGGCACCGGTGCGCGGCAGGAAAGCGGCGTGGCGCACAACATCGTGAACGTGCCGCTATCGATGGCCTGCGACTCGCCGACCTTCCGCGCCCGGATCAACCAGGACCTGCTGCCGGCGCTGCGCCGCTTCGAGCCCGAGCTGCTGATCATCTCGGCAGGCATCGACGCGCATTTCAAGGATCCGCTGGGCGGCCTGAGCCTCACCGACGACGACTTCCACTGGATCACCACCGAACTGGTGAAAGTGGCCGACGCCACCGCGCAAGGGCGCATCGTCTCGGTTCTCGAAGGCGGCTACAGCCTGCAGGCACTGGCCAGCGGCACCGCCGCGCACGTGCGCGCGCTGATGAACGCGTAAAGGCACCCACGCTGCCACGAAAAAAGCGCCTACTCGGGCGCGGGTTGACCCGCATAGGGATTGCTCGAAAAGTTGACCACGGTCAATCCGCGAAACACTTGCGGCGCGCAGCATCTGCTTTCGTTGAGCTTTCGTTCGCGCCCCGTGCGCGAGGGAAAGCTCAAGCATGAGAAGAAGAAGCTGCATCAACTTAGGAGACAACATGATCAAGAGCCTCGCGTCCCGTGTTCGGTCCTGTCGTACGAAAGTCTGCGCTGCTGCCGTGCTGGCCCTCGCCGCCGCAGTGCCCGCCCATGCGTGGGAACCAACCAAGCCTGTCGAATTCGTGGTGCCCGCTGGCACCGGTGGCGGCGCCGACCAGATGGCGCGCCTGATCCAGGGCATCGTCGTCAAGCACAAGCTGATGAAGGAGCCGCTGATCGTCGTCAACAAGTCGGGCGGCGCGGGTGCCGAAGGCTTTCTCGCCATCAAGGAAGCCAAGGGCGATCCGCACAAGATCGTCGTGACCCTGTCCAACCTCTTCACCACCCCCATGGCCACCGGCGTGCCCTTCAACTGGAAGGACATGACGCCCGTGGCGATGATGGCGCTGGACCAGTTCGTGCTGTGGACCAACGCCGACGAGCCCTACAAGACGGCCAACGAATACATCGCCGCCGTGAAGGCGGCCGGCCCGAACAAGATGAAGATGGGCGGCACCGGCTCCAAGCAGGAAGACCAGATCATCACCGTGGCGCTCGAGAAGGCCACCGGCACCAAGTTCATCTACGTGCCCTTCAAGGGCGGCGGCGAGGTGGCGGTGCAGCTGGTGGGCGGCCACATCAACTCGACGGTCAACAACCCCATCGAAGCCGTGGCGCAGTGGCGCGCGGGCAAGCTGCGCGCGCAGTGCGTGTTCGACGACCACCGCATGCCCTACAAGGCCAAGGTGACCGAGAGCCAGTCGTGGAACGACATTCCCACCTGCAAGGAAGCAGGCGTGCCCACGGCCTACACGATGCTGCGCGGCATCTTCATGCCCCCGGGCGTGAAGCCCGAGGAGCTGGCCTTCTACGTCGACCTGCTGGCCAAGGTGAAGGCTACGCCGGACTGGGCCGAGTACATGGAAAAGGGTGCCTTCAACCAGACCTACATGACGGGCGAGCCCTTCAAGAAGTGGCTGACCGAAGCAGAGGCCACCCACAAGACGCTGATGACCGAAGCCGGCTTCATGGCGGCCAAGTAAGCGCAAGCAAGCTCCACCGCCCGACGTGCCGCAACCGGCCAAGCACATTCACCGTCCTGCGGGGGCGGTGGATGGGGTGGTGCTGCCTGCTTTTTTCCTGAGACTTATGGCGGAGAAGATTCATGGAGCATGAGGAGTCGGCCCGGACGGGCATCGCCACCTGGGTGGTGGAAGCAGTGGTTTCAGCGGTGCTGCTGGTCGTGGGCATCGTGGTGATATTCGAGAGCCGGCGCCTGGGTGCCGGCTGGACCAGCGACGGCCCCGGATCGGGTTACTTCCCGTTCTACATCGGCCTGATCATCGCCATCGCGTCGCTGGGCGTCCTGTACCAGTCGGTGCTGGGCAAGGAACGCAACACCGAGGTCTTCGTCGACCGCGAGCAGCTGGCACGCGTGCTCAGCGTGCTGCTGCCGGCCACGGTGTACGTGGGCGCCATTGCGCTGGTGGGCATCTACGTGGCCTCGGCCATCTACATCGCCTTGTTCATGATCGTGCTGGGCAAGTACTCATGGATCAAGAGCGTCGTTGCGGCACTGGCGATCAACGTCGTCCTGTTCTGCATGTTCGAAGTGTGGTTCAAGGTGCCCCTGTACAAGGGCTCGCTCGACCCGCTCGCCTTCCTCGGCTACTAAGCACAAGCGGAGCGACAAGAAATGGAAGAGCTCAATGCCCTGATGTCGGGCTTTGCGGTGGTCATCACCCCGATGAACGTCATGCTGATGTTCGTCGGGATCATCCTTGGCGTGCTCATCGGCGTCCTGCCGGGCCTGGGCGGCGCCAACGGCGTGGCCATCCTGCTGCCGCTGACCTTCACCATGTCGCCGACCTCGGCGATCATCATGTTGTCGTGCATCTACTGGGGCGCCCTCTTCGGCGGCGCCATCACCTCGGTGCTGTTCAACATCCCGGGCGAGCCGTGGTCGGTGGCCACCACCTTCGACGGCTACCCCATGGCCCAGCACGGCCGAGCCGGCGAGGCGCTCACCAGCGCCTTCACCTCGTCCTTCATCGGCGCGCTGGTGGCGGTGATCATGATCACCTTCCTGGCGCCGCTGGTGGCCAAGTTCGCGCTCAAGTTCGGCTCGCCCGAGTTCTTCTCGGTGTACCTGCTGACCTTCTGCAGCTTCGTGGGCATGGGCAAGGGTTCGCCCTTCAAGATCCTCGCGTCGATGGCACTGGGCTTTGCCCTGGCCGCCGTGGGCATGGACACCGTCACCGGCCAGCTGCGCCTGACCTTCGGCCAGCCGGAGCTGATGCGCGGCTTCGACTTCCTGATCGCGGTGATCGGCCTGTTCGGCATCGGCGAGATCCTGCAGTCGATGGAGGAAGGCCTGAACTTCCAGGGCAAGACGGCCAAGATCGACCCGAAGGTGGTGCTCAAGACCTGGGCCCAGCTGCCCAAGTACTGGGTCACCTCGGTGCGCAGCTCGCTGATCGGCATCTGGATGGGCATCACCCCCGGCGGCGCCACGCCGGCCTCGTTCATGAGCTATGGCCTTGCCAAGAAGATGTCGCGCAACGGCAAGAACTTCGGCCAGGGCGAGATGGAAGGCGTGGTGGCCCCCGAGACGGCCGCGCACGCCGCCGGCACCAGCGCCCTGCTGCCCATGCTGGCGCTGGGCATCCCGGGTTCGCCCACCGCGGCGGTGCTGCTGGGCGGCCTGCTGATCTGGGGCCTGCAGCCCGGACCGCTGCTGTTCGTCGAGCAGAAGGACTTCGTGTGGGGCCTGATCGCCTCCATGTACCTGGGCAACATCGTCGGCCTGATCGTTGTGCTCAGCACGGTGCCGCTGTTCGCGTCGATCCTGCGCATTCCGTTCTCGATCATCGCGCCGGTGATCATCGTGATCTGTGCCATCGGGGCCTACACGGTGCACAACGCGATGCTCGACATCTGGTTCATGCTGGGCTTCGGCGTGGTCGGCTACCTGTTCAAGAAGCTCGACTACCCGCTGGCGCCGCTGGTGCTGGCCCTGGTGCTTGGCGACAAGGCGGAAGACTCGTTCCGCCAGGCCATGCTGGTGTCGCAAGGCGACGTGATGATCATGTTCTCCAACCCGCTGGTGGGCAGCATCACGACGCTGGCGCTGCTCATGCTGGTGTGGCCGCTGCTGGGAAAATTGGTGGCCTTCGTCAAGACGCCGAAGGCCGATGAATTCCACAAGGAGCGTCCGGTGGACTGAGTCCGCGATTCCTGCAAGGCCGCCAGGAACCATTTCCCGGCGGGCCTGCAGGAAACAGGCTCCGGCATTGCACCGGAGCCCGGTCAGCTCATCGGCTGGCGTTTTGCGCTGGTTGCGCGAAGACTTGCTCCCCGGCAACCCAGGTTCCCAGCACCTTGGTTTTCCACAAATCGGCCGGCGCGACCTTGAACGGGTCCTGGTCCACCAGGATGAAGTCGGCCCACTTGCCCGGCTCGAGCGAGCCGATCACTTTCTCCTGGTGCTGCGCGTAGGCCGCGTCAAGAGTGAAGGCGCGGAAGGCCTGCGGCAGCGTCATCGCCTCCTCGGGGTGCCAACCCTTGATGGGCTTGCCCTCGTGGTCGGTGCGGGTC
>JAFECZ010000231.1 GCA_018241905.1 Pseudomonadota bacterium | reverse complement strand
CGTCGAACTGGTCCAGCAGTCGGATGAAATCGCGCCCCTGCTTGCCCCAGGCCGCGAGCAGCGGATGGGCATGAAGATGCAACTGGTCTTCGGGAATGGCGCCTTCGCTGCCCGCGCGGCGCCGGCGGCGCGAAGCCGTTGCTTGCGCACGCAGCAGGTCCTTGTCGGCCACGATGTGCGACCAGTCGTGCTCGCTGGGGTTGTGCACGCACATCAGCACCTGCGTCCAGCGCGCCAGCGCGGCCAGCACTTCCAGCGACTGCTGCGGCAGCGAGGAGATGCCGAACATCAGCAGCCGCCGCGGCAGCCCTGGCGGGGGCGCGTCTTCGGGAATCCGAGCAGCCTGCGCCAGGAATCGCTGATGCACGGCCGCACGGCTGCTGCCGGCCAGCGCCGGGCCGACGTCTTCCTGCAATGCGCGCCACAGGCGGGGCTGCCAGCGCAGCGCCGGCGACACGGCCTGCAGGCCGCCGCGGCTGGTAGCGATCTGGTCCTGCCCCTGCGCCCATGCGGCCAGCCAGTCGGCGCGATACACCTGGTACTGGTCGAACAGGTCGGCCAGGCGCTCGGCCAGCTGGTGGCGCTTGCGCAGGTTGCCGTCGTCTTCGAGAAAGCGCGAGAGCGGCTCGAACGCCGGCTCCCCCAGGAGCTCGGGCAGCAGGCGCATCAGCCGCCACACCAGCAAGGACTTGTCGAAGGGCGAGGTGGCGGGCACCGCGTCGCCACCGAGCACGGCGCGATAAGCACGCCACAGGAAGGCCGAAGGCAGCTCGGTCTGCAGCGCCGCGGCAATGCCGGCGCCGCCCTGCTCCGGGTCCTGCGCCAGCGAGAGGCGGATCCACTGCGCCACGCCATTGCTCTGCACCAGCACATGCTCGTCTTCCAGCGGAGCGAGCGGGTGGCGCTGCAGCCATGCCAGCAGCAGGTCGCGCAGGGCTTCGGGGTGATTGCCGTGCACCACCATGAGCCCTGGGGGGAGCACGGGGGGCTGATATTGCGTGGGGAGGAGCGTTTTCACATCCATAGACAGAGGCAGGCAGTTTAGTGCGCGCCTTCCCCGTCGATGCGCCGTGCAGCCAGCGCCCCTCTCGTGGCTAAATACCCGGCCATGGACCTGCAACGCTTTGGGCCGACGGCCCGCATGAAGGACGATCGCCTTCCATGAGGGAGTTCACCCGCCTTCACCGCCGGCTGCATCCGCAGGCCGAGGCCAAGCGCCTGCGCACCACGGTTGCGCTGGCCCTGGCCGGCGGGGCGGTGATGGCGGTGTTCAAGACCGTGGCGGCCGTCCACACCGGCTCGGCCGCCATGGCCGCCGAAGCAGTGCACTCCTGGATCGGCACGGCGTCGGAGATCTTCCTGGTGGCCGGCTACCTGGCGGCGCGGCGCCCCTCCGACGATGCGCATCCGCTGGGCTATGGGCGCGAGTCCTTCGTGTGGTCGCTGTTCGGCTCGATCGTGATGTGCGTGGTGGGCGCGCAGGTGGCCATCTGGCGCGGCCTCACGCAGTGGTATGTGATCGAGCCGCCGCCGCAATACCGGGTGGGCTATGCGGTGCTGCTGTTTTCGCTGGTGTTCCAGTGCCTGTCCTTCGTGCGCGCGGTGCGCTTCGTGCGCGAGCGCGCAGCCGAACGCGACCTGGGCATCTTCAAGCATGTGCTCGACACCTCCGACTCGCAGCTGCGCGCCGTCGTCATCGGCGACTTCATCGCACTGGTCGGCCTGCTGACTGCCGCCGCGGGCATGGGGCTGCACCAGTTCACGGGCGAGGTGCGCTACGACGCGCTTGGCTCGATCCTGATCGGGGTGCTGATGGGCGCGGCGGGCCTCACGCTCATCAACCTCAACCGGCGCTTCCTGGCCGGCGTGCCCCTGCCGGCCGTGCGGCGCGACATGGCCATCCATGCCATCGAGCAGCACCCGCAGGTCGAGCGGGTGACCTACTTCTTCGCCGAATTCGTGGGGCCCGACCGGCTGGTGGTGGCGGCCCGGGTGATCGTGACGGGCGATCCGCCCCAGACCGAGGTGGCGCGCATCCTGCACGAGCTGGAAGAGCGGGTGATGGAGCACAAGGCGGTCGAGCGCGCGGTGTTCGCGCTGGCCGCGCCGGAAGACTTCGAGAAGCTTCGCGGGCACCCGCCGCCGGACTGAAAAGCGGCCGACGGCGCCACGGGCGTATTGCGTGCCCGGCACAATCCCCGCACATGCGCATCCACGAACTGAAGCAGCGCCTGCGCCAGGCCGGCGCCGGCCCCAGCCACGAACACCGCTTCCTGCGGACGTGGCTGCGCGCGCAGCCCGGCAACAGCGCCAAGCGCCCGCCCGAGAAGTTCTTTCCCGCCTCGCTGCTGGCGGCCCTGCCTGCCATCGAGGCGGACCTGGCGGCGCTGGCCCGCATCCAGTTGGTCGACGCGGGCGAGGACGGCTCGGAGCGCCTGCTGGTCGCGCTGGCGGACGGGCAGACGGTGGAAAGCGTGCTGCTGCCCCGCGAGGGCCTGTGCGTGTCCTCGCAGGTGGGCTGCGCCGTCGGCTGCCAGTTCTGCATGACCGGCCGAAGCGGCTTGCTGCGCCAGCTGGGCAGTGCCGAGATCATTGCCCAGGTGGCGCTGGCCCGCGCGCGCCGACCGGTGCGCAAGGTGGTGTTCATGGGCATGGGCGAGCCTTCGCACAACCTGGACAACGTCATGGAGGCCATCGAGCTCCTCGGCACGGCCGGCAACATCGGCCACAAGAACCTCGTTTTCTCCACCGTGGGCGACCCGCGCGCCTTCGAGCGGCTGGCCCGGGGCCAAGTCAAGCCGGCCCTGGCGCTGTCGCTGCACACCACCCGGGCCGACTTGCGCAAGACGCTGCTGCCGCGCGCGCCCGACCTGTCGCCCGAAGAACTGGTCGAGCAATGCGAAAGCTATGCCCGCGGCAGCGGCTACCCCATCCAGTACCAGTGGACGCTGCTGGAGGGGGTGAACGACGGCCCCGAGGAAATCGAGGGCATCGTCAGGCTGCTTTCCGGCAAGTGGGGCGTGCTCAACATGATCCCCTTCAATGAAGTGGAAGGCGCCGGCTTCAGCCGCCCGGCACTGGAGCGCTGCAAGGAAATGGCCCGCACGCTGCACCAGCGCGGCATCCTCACCAAGCTGCGCCATTCGGCCGGGCAGGACGTGGACGGCGGCTGCGGCCAGCTGCGCGCCCGGGCGGCCGCCAGTCCCGCGCAGGTCCGCTTCGTTCGCCGCCCTACTCCGTCTGTTCGATAGCTTTCTGGCCAATTGGCTGGCGGGCATGGTCCTGTAAGATATTGCAACCAATGTCTTACAAGGCAAACTCGGTGGCCGTGCTGCCCACTTGCCCTGGATCCGGAGCTTGCCTCATCGATGTCAGCAGCCGACGAACCCCTCCTCACGATCAAGCCACGCCGGCGCGGGGACATGTTTCCAGTGCGCGACGTGCTGGAATACCGCGACCTCCTGTTCATCCTTGCGCTGCGCGATGTGAAGCTGCGCTACCGCCAGACAGTGGTGGGCGTGGCCTGGGTTGTGCTGCAGCCGCTGATCGGCGCCGGGCTGTTCACCTTCATCTTCGGCACCATCGCCAAGCTGCCCACCGGTGATTCGCAAGTCCCCTATTTCGTGTTCAGCTACTCGGGCCTGCTGCTCTGGAATGCATTCATCCAGATCTTCCAGCAGACCAACGATTCGATGGTGGCCAACGCAGGCCTCATCAGCAAGATCTACTTTCCGCGCATGGTGCTGCCCCTGTCCACGGTCTGCGTGGTGATGCTCGACTTCAGCGTCGCCGCGGTGATGATGGCGGTGCTCATGGTCGTCAACGGCATCGCACCGGGGCCGCAATTGCTGCTCCTGCCGGCGGTGCTGCTCATGGCGATCATGCTGGCCCTGGGAATGGGCCTGTGGTCCGCGTCGCTGAACGTGAGCTATCGCGATGTGCGCCATGTGGTGCCGGTGTTCACCCAGTTCCTCATGTGGGCCAGCCCGGTTGCCTACGCCGCCTCGACCATTCCCGCATCGGTCCAGTGGCTGGTGGCCCTGAACCCGATGGTCGGCATTCTGGATACGTTCCGTTGGGTGGTGCTGGGCACGCCTGTGACCAACTGGCATTCGGTCGCCTGGAGTGCCGTGGCCTCGGTGCTGATGTTCATCCTGGGCCTGTCCATCTTCCAGCGCTCCGAGCGGAGGTTTGCCGATGTCGTCTGATCTGGCGCTGTCGGTGCGGGGCCTGAGCAAGGAATACCGCATCACGCACATGTCGCAGCGGCACAACCGCGTGACCGATGCCGCGGTGGCCGCGGTCAAGAACCTGTTCCGCCCCCCGGAATACGAAACCTTCCGTGCGCTGGACGATGTCTCCTTCGACATCCGCAAGGGCGACGTGGTGGGCATCGTGGGCCGAAACGGCGCGGGCAAGAGCACGCTGCTGAAGGTGCTCAGCCGCATCACCGAGCCGACCACCGGCGAGGTGAAGCTGTACGGCAAGGTGGGCTCGCTGCTGGAGGTGGGCACCGGGTTCCATCCGGAGCTGACCGGGCGCGAGAACATCTACCTCAACGGCTCGATCCTGGGCATGCGCAAGCGCGAGATCGACCGGCAGTTCGATGCCATCGTCGACTTCGCCGAGGTGGAGCGCTTCCTGGACACTCCGGTCAAGCGTTATTCCAGCGGCATGTACGTGCGCCTGGCCTTCGCCGTGGCGGCCCACCTGAACCCGGAAATCCTGATCGTGGACGAGGTGCTGGCCGTCGGCGACACCCAGTTCCAGAACAAGTGCCTGGGCAAGATGCGCGACGTCAGCAGCCAGGACGGCAAGACGGTGCTCTTCGTGAGCCACAACACGGCGGTGGTCAAGTCGCTGTGCAACAAGGGCCTGCTGCTGGCCAACGGCCGGCTGGCCCTGCAGGGCTCGGCGCAGGAAGTGCTGGACGAATATGCGAAGAGATCGCCGGTGCTCTCGCAGGTGGCCTACAAGAGCCGCATCGGTGTGCGCCTGGCCGAACTGCGCATCGACGGCCTGGAAACCTCGGTGAGTTCGGTCGACTTCCTGCAGCCGGTCGAGATCGAGGTGGTGCTCGAGACCGACAAGCCGACGACCTCGTGCGTGCCGATGTTCCGCTGGCACGATGCCAATCGCCTCAAGCTGTCGGAAATCTGGGGCCCGGAGGAAGTGGTGGATTTCCAGCGGTACGAGGGGCGCTTTTCCTTCCGCCTGACGCTCGATTCGATGAACCTGCTGCCGGGCCGCTACTTCATCGACTTCAGCCTGTTCGACACCGGCGGCGAGATCTTCTCGGCACCCGAATGCGTGGAGCTGGACGTGCAGCCGGTGGCGCTGCCGGGCGCGCCGCGCGCCTATCCGCGCGTGCATGAAGGCCACCACGGCCTGCTGCGCCTGAGCTCCCGCCTGAGCAGCACCGGCGAGGTAGCGCAGCGCCCTGCGGCGACGATTTCCAAGGGCGTTGCAGCGGCGGCCCTGGTGAAGTGAGGCCGGCCGGGCGCGGCTTTGTCAGTGCGCCGTTTCGCGGCGCGATGCCGGCGGGCAGCGCGGGACCACGTCGATCCAGCAGGCAAAAATGGGATGCCCGTCGATGATCTGGGGAGGCGCCGCGCGGTGCGCCCGGAAGCCCTCGCGGCGCAGCAGGCGCTCGATGCCCAGCGGCGACACGGTGATCAGGCGCTGCGCGCCCTGCGCTGCCGCAACCTCGATGGCCTTTTCCAGGAGCCCCACCGCCACGGGTGACGAAAACTGCCCCATTGCCCCCGTGCCGGTGGCGGAGAAGTCGACGGCGGCAAATCGCGACAGCTCCCACACCAGCGGGTCGTTCGGCGGCTGCGCACCGCCCATCAACTGCGGAAACACGTCGCCCAGCAGATAGGACTGCGTGGTTGGCAACAGGCGCGCCGTGCCGATGACGTTGAGCTCCGAGTCGCGCGCCGCCAGGTAGAGCGTGCCCGAATGGTCGAACTGGTCGCGCTCGAGGCCGGGCGGCGTGTCCAGTTGCCAGCCCAGCATCTCGACGAAGACCTTGTAGCGGTATCGCTCGACGCTCTCGAGGAGTTGAGGAGTCAGTTCGTGAGGCCGGCCAGCAAGTACTTCCATTTGATTAAATCCCGAGTTGTATCGGGAGATTTCAGCCTTCTGGCCGGGCGCGCGGAACTATCAGTTCTTGTAGGTCTGGCCCCCCACCCCGCGGAAGGCCGCGTCCAGGGCGTCGCGCTGCCAGTCGATGGCATCGATGAATTGCGCCAGCACCTGCAAACTGTCTTCCCAAGGCAGGGGAACGCTGGCCTCCGACACCACGAGGATGTTGGTGCGCGGAAGGCCCAGTCGCACCACGGCCGCGCTGCCGGTGGCGCCGCGCCACTCCCAGTCCCAACCGATGCTCAGCGCCGGCTCGATCGGACTGACCCACTCCGTGTAGCCGGACAAAGTCGTTGCGCCGCCGCAACGCTGCACCGGGTCAAACGGCTCTTCGTCCACGTTGGAGATGAGGTGCCGCAGGGGAATGGTGCCCAGCTCGCGCGTCCGCAACCGCAGATATCCGTCGGGTGAGACTGTCTTCATGATCAATTCCTTCCTTCTCATGCCATACGGGCGTTCATGCATGCAACGCCCCCAAATATTTCATCCTGGGCCGAGGCCGACGTCCTCCTCAAACAGGAGGTCGAGTCGTTACCGATTTCTGCGGAAATCCTCACATCGGCCGGCACCGCTCCCAGCGCGGCCCGCATGCCGCCGCGTCAGGGGGGCGCGATTCATGTAAATTGAAGACTCAGGGGGATCAATAGTTCGCAGACAAAGTCGACAACTCACCGAACCCGTCCCATGCAGCCGTCCTCTGAAAACCTGCTCACGGCGCTCGACCGCGCGCCCAGCGAACAGGCTGTGTTCGCGGCGCTGCAGGCCGAGGCACGCCGGCTCGGCTTCGAGCACTGCGCCTACGGGTTGCGCCTGGCCGTGCCGGTTTCCAACCCCAAGGTCATCACGCTCAACGACTACCCCACCGAATGGCAGGCCCGCTACGTGGAAGCCGGCTATCTGCAGATCGACCCCAGCGTGCGGCACGGGCAGCGCAGCCAGGTGCCCCTGGTGTGGACGGACGAGGTCTTTGCTTCCGCACGGGCCATGTGGGACGAGGCGCGCGACCATGGCCTGCGCGTGGGCTGGGCCCAGTCCAGCCTGGACGGCTTTGGCGTGGGCGGCATGCTGACGCTTTCGCGCTCGACCGAGCTGCTGGGAGCCCAGGAGCTGGCAGCCAAGGAAAGCGAGATGCGCTGGCTGGTGCAGGCCGCGCATCTGGCGCTGTCGCGCCTCATGAAGCCGCGCTACGCGGTGCAGCCCGAGGTGCCTCTCACCCCGCGCGAAATCGAGGTCCTGAAATGGACGGCAGACGGCAAGACCGCCGCCGATATCGGGGAGATCCTGGCAATTTCGGTACCGACGGTGAACTTTCACATCAAGAACGTTGTTCACAAGCTGAAGGCCGCCAACAAGACGGCCGCCGTGGTGCAGGCCCTGCTTTCCGGGCTGCTCAACTAGCTTGCCTTGACGCGCGCCGTTACGGACCTATCAATTTTGTGAGCTGTCCCCGGGACCGAAACGCGGTCCAATTCGCGCATGGGACTTGCGAAGTTTCTTAGTGGCGCCGAAATCCGCGTGCATCTGGCGCCTAGCGCGCTGATTGCCTGCGAGGTTCAGCGCGCCTGGGGGCGCCCCAGCGTGTCCCGAAAGGCCAGCTTCCAGTTCTTCGGGGGCGAACGCCCCGCCGCCATGGAAGCACTCCGGGCCTGGATCCAGGAAGCCTCCGTTCCTCGATCCCTTGTCTGGATCGTGGGCCCCACCGAGGCGCAGTACTTCGTCCTGCCCTGGTCGCCCGCGTGGGTCGACCCGGACAGCCGCTACGCCTACGCCCGCGCCCACTACGAGCAGCTCTACAGCGCCGATTCGCGCGATGTGTCCTTCAGCTTTGCAGACCCCTCGGCGGACGGCGGGCAGCTGGTGTCCTGCATATCCTCGTCGCTGCACGCCGAACTGGCCAACTTTGCGCAGGAATGCGGCTGCGAGCTGGAATCCATCAAGCCCTCCGTGGCAGCCGTCTGGAAGCGCTTCCAGGAC
>JAFECZ010000230.1 GCA_018241905.1 Pseudomonadota bacterium | reverse complement strand
GTGGTGGACCTGCGCCGCATCGAACTCGAAGCGGCCATCTCGGCAGCCGATTCGGTGGCGGTGCGCGTGGGCCAGCGTGCCAGCCTGCAGGTGGAAAGCAGCAGCGCACCGGGCGCAGCCGGAAAGAGCGAGCGGCAGGTGGACGCCACCGTGGCACGCATCAACCCCAGCGCGCAGGCCGGCAGCCGCAGCGTGCTCGTCTACCTCACGCTGGACCGCGCCGAGGGCTTCCGCCAGGGCCTGTTCGCACAGGGCAGCCTGGTGCTGGGCCGCGGCAAGGAAATGGCCGTACCGCTGTCCGCAGTGCGCGTCGACAAGCCCGAGCCTTATGTGCAGCTGGTGCTGGACGGCAAGGTGCGCCATCGCACGGTCACGACCGGCTGGCGTGGCCAGGTGGACGGCCAGACCTACGTGACGGTCAACGGCCTGGAGGAAGGCGCCAGCGTGCTCGCAGGCAGCGTCGGGCCGATGCGCGACGGCACGGCCGTGCGGCTGGCCTCCGCAGGCAATGCGCCGGCGCCTGCCGCGCCGCGCCCCGCCCCCTGACGCGGCATCGCCATGTGGTTCACACGCGTCAGCCTGAAGAATCCGGTCTTCGCGACCATGGTCATGCTCGCCCTGGTGGTGCTGGGGCTGTTCTCGTACCAGCGGCTGCAGGTCGACCAGTTTCCCAACATCGATTTCCCGGTGGTGGTGGTCATCACCGACTACCCCGGCGCCTCGCCTGAAATCGTCGAGAGCGAGGTCACGAAGAAGGTGGAGGAAGGCGTCAACTCCATCGCCGGCATCAATGCCCTGACCTCGCGCAGCTACGAGGGGCAGTCGGTGGTCATCATCGAGTTCCAGCTCTACGTGGACGGGCGCAAGGCGGCCGACGACGTGCGCGAGAAGGTGGCCTCGGTGCGCCCCCTGTTCCGCGACGAGGTGAAGGACCCGCGCGTGCTGCGCTTCGACCCGGCCTCGCGCCCGGTGTGGTCGGTGGCGGTGCTGCCCCAGCCCGCGTCCGACGACAAGAATGCACGCCAGCCCAGTGCAGTGGAGCTCACCAACTGGGCCGACCAGGTGCTGAAGAAGCGCCTGGAAAACGTTCGCGGCGTGGGCTCGGTCACGCTGGTGGGCGGCACCAAGCGCGAGATCAACATCTACCTCGACCCGCAGGCCATGGAGGCCTTCGGCATCAGCGCAGACCAGGTGGTGAACGCGGTGCGCAACGAGAACCAGGCGCTGCCGGTGGGCGCCGTGCGCTCGCTCACGCAGGAGCGCGTGGTGCAGATCGACGCGCGCATGGAGCGCCCCGAGGACTTCGGAAAAATCATCGTGGCCCGCCGAAACGGTGCGGCCATTCGCATCGACCAGGTGGCGCGGGTGAACGACGGCGCCCAGGAAATCGACAGCCTGGCCCTCTACAACGGCCAGCGCACGCTGCTGCTGTCGGTGCAGAAGGCGCAGGACGAGAACACCATTGCCGTGGTCGACGGCCTGAACGACGCGCTCAAGGACATGAAGGCGCAGTTGCCGCCGGGCGTGAAGCTCGAGCCCATCGGCGACGCCTCGCGTCCCATCCGCGTGGCGGTGCAGAACGTGCGGCAGACGCTCATCGAAGGCGCGGTACTCACGGTGCTGATCGTGTTCCTGTTCCTGAACTCGTGGCGCTCCACGGTCATCACGGGCCTCACGCTGCCCATTGCGCTCATCGGCACCTTCTGGTTCATGCAGATGTTCGGCTTCACCATCAACATGGTGACGCTGATGGCGCTGTCGCTGTGCGTGGGCCTGCTCATCGACGACGCCATCGTGGTGCGCGAGAACATCGTGCGGCACGTGCAGATGGGCAAGCGCCCGTACCAGGCGTCGCTCGAAGGCACGCAGGAAATCGGGCTGGCGGTGCTGGCCACCACGCTGTCGATCGTGGCGGTGTTCCTGCCCATCGGCTTCATGGGCGGGATCATCGGCAAGTTCTTCCACGAATTCGGCATCACCATCGTGGCAGCGGTACTCATCTCGATGTTCGTGAGCTTCACGCTGGACCCGATGATGTCCAGCATCTGGCACGATCCGGCCATCGACCGGCACGGCCAGCCCAAGGGGCCGCCGCAGGGCTTCTACGACAAGACCATCGGCCGCGTAACCGGCTGGTTCGACACGGCCACCGAGAAGCTGGCCGAGGCTTACCAGGCCATCCTGCGCTGGTCGCTGGCGCACAAGCTGGCCACGCTGCTGGCCGCCGTCGGCATCTTCGTGGGCAGCATCCTCATGGTGCCGCTCTTGGGCACCGAGTTCGTGCCCAAGGCCGACTATTCCGAGACGGCCATCAACTTCTACACGCCGGTGGGCTCCTCGCTGGAGGTGACGGAGGCGCGCGCCCGGCAGGTGGACCAGATCCTGCACGACATGCCCGAGGTGCGCTACACCCTCACCACCATCAACAGCGGCGACGCGCAGGGCAAGATCTACGCGAGCGTCTACGTGCGCCTGGTCGACCGCAAGCAGCGCAGCCGCAGCGTGGACCAGATGTCGGTGGTGCTGCGCGACAAGCTTCGCACGGTGCCGGGCATCACCGTCACGCACGTGGGCCTGCGCGATGCGGTGGGCGGCAACAAGCCCATCGAGTTCTCCCTGCAGGGGCCCGACCTGAAGGAACTGGAACGCCTGACCCGCGAGGTGAGCGACAGGATCCGCGGCATTCCCGGCCTGGTGGACCTCGATTCCAGCCTCAAGGCCGACAAGCCCACCGTGAGCGTGGTGATGCGCCGCGACGCCGCCTCCGACCTGGGCCTGGGCGTGGCGCCGGTGGCGTCGGCCCTGCGCACGCTGGTGGCGGGCACCACCGTGGGCAACTGGCGCGCCCCCGACGACCAGACCTACGACGTGAACGTGCGCCTGGCGCCCGAGGTGCGCAACGCGCCGGCCGACCTGGCGCGCCTGCCGTTCCTGAGCACCACCATGGGCGCCAACGCCGACGGCTCCAGCCGCTTCGTGCGCCTGTCGCAGGTGGCCGAGGTGCGCGAGTCGACCGGGCCGAACCAGATCAACCGCCGCTCGCTGGCGCGCGAGGTGGCGATCAACGCCAACGTGGACCGGCGCTCGGCCGGCGAGGTCTCGGGCGACATCCGCAAGGTGCTGGCCGGCATCGCCTTCCCGCCCGGCTACAGCTACCAGTTCAGCGGCTCGACCAAGAACATGCAGGAGTCGTTCGGCTACGCAGTCTCGGCGCTGGCCATGGCGGTGATCTTCATCTACATGATCCTGGCCAGCCAGTTCAAGAGCTTCCTGCAGCCCATGGCGCTGATGACCGCCCTGCCTCTGACGCTCATCGGCGTGGTGCTGGCGCTGATGGGTTTTGGCTCCACGCTGTCGATGTTCTCCATCATCGGCGTGGTGATGCTGATGGGCCTGGTGACCAAGAACGCCATCCTGCTGGTGGACTTTGCGATCCGGGCCCGTGAACCCGGGGCGAACGGCGAGCCCCCCATGGGCCGCGAGGAGGCCCTGCTGATGGCCGCCCGGGTGCGCCTGCGCCCCATCCTCATGACGACGCTGGCCATGATCTTCGGCATGGTGCCGCTGGCCTTTGCGCTGAGCGAAGGCGCCGAGCAGCGCGCGCCGATGGGCCAGGCGGTCATCGGCGGCGTGATCACGTCGTCGCTGCTCACGCTGGTGGTGGTGCCGGTCGTCTACTGCTACATGGACGACCTCGCCAGGTGGGCAAAAAGGCGTTTTTCGGGGGCGCCGCGGGAGTCGTCCGCCACCTTGCCTAAAATTGAAGGTTTGCCTTGAGTCACGCCTTCTGGAAGGAAGCATTCATCATGAACACCACCACCGAACTGGAGCGCCTGCGCTTCAACATGATCGAGCAACAGATCCGTCCCTGGGACGTGCTCGACTTCGACATCCTTGCGCTGCTGGGCAACATCCGGCGCGAAGACTACGTGCCGGCCGCGCACCGCGCCCTGTCCTTCTTCGACATGGAGATCCCGCTGGGCAGCCAGCCCGGCCAGGTCATGCTCTCGCCCAAGGTCGAGGCGCGCATGCTGCAGGACCTCAAGATCCAGCCGCACGAATCCGTGCTCGAGATCGGCACCGGCTCCGGCTTCATGGCCGCGCTGCTGGCCAACCGCGCCGCCCAGGTGCTCACGCTCGAGATCGACCCGCAGCTGGCCGCCACGGCCGAGCAGAACCTGCGCACCAACGGCGTGAACAACGTGCAGGTGCGCGTGGCCGACGGCTCCAAGCCGCTGCCCAGCGGCCCCACCTTCGACGTGATCGTGCTCAGCGGCTCGGTGGCCCGCGTGCCGCAGAACCTGCTGGGTTCGCTCAAGACCGGCGGGCGCCTGGCTGCCATCGTCGGCGACGAGCCTGTCATGCGCGCCCATTTCGTCACCCGCGTGAGCGAGGGCCAGTGGGACACGGTGCAGCCGTGGGACACGGTGGCTCCGCGCCTGCTGGGCTTCCCCGAGCCCTCGCGCTTCAATTTCTGAATCGCCCAGCGATGATCGATCAAGTCCTTCCCTCCGATCTCGCCGCGTGGTTCGCGCGCGACGCCAGTGCCAAGGCGCTGCTGCTGGACGTGCGCGAGCCCTGGGAGGTTCAGACCGCCAGCGTGACGCCGCGCGGCTTCACGCTGCTGGCGATCCCGATGAACGAGATCCCCTCGCGCATTGCCGAGCTGCAGCCCTACGCGCGCATCGCCTGCCTGTGCCACCACGGCGCGCGCAGCCAGCATGTGGCGTCCTACCTCAGCCAGCACGGCTTCGACGACCTGGCCAACGTGGCCGGCGGAATCGATGCCTGGGCCAGGCAGTTCGAGCCGTCGGTGCCGCGCTACTGATTCCCCCTTCCACTGCTTCAAGGACCATTCATGCCCAGGCTTCGGCTTGCACCACTTTGCTGCGCGTTGACCGCAATCCTTGCCGCCTCCGCACCGCCCGCACATGCCCAAAGCCTGATCGAACTCTACGAAGCAGCCCGCGCCTACGACGCCACCTACCAGGGCGCCCGCTCGGCCTACGACGCGAGCGTCGCCCGCGCCGACCAGGCCAAGGCGGGCCTGCTGCCCGCGGTGGGCCTGTCGGCCAGCGCCTCGCGCACCGAGCAGGAACTGCGGCTGGAGAACGTGGGCAGCACCAACCGCACCATTCCGCAGGAAAGCGCCGGCATCAACGCCACGCAGCCCCTGTACCGCCCTGCCAACTGGGCCACCTACGAGCAGAGCAAGCGCCAGCTCGACATTGCCCAGGCGCAGCTCACGCTGGCCGACCAGGACCTGATCGTGCGTGTGAGCCAGGCCTACTTCGACGTGCTGGCCAGCCAGGATTCGCTGGCCCTGGTGCGCGCGCAGAAGACCGCCACCGAAGAGCAGCTGGCATTCGCCAAGCGCAACTTCGAGGTGGGCACGGCCACCATCACCGACACGCGCGAGGCCCAGGCCCGCTTCGACCTGGTGGTGGCGCAGGAGATTTCCGCGGTCAACGACCTGCAGATCAAGAAGATTGCACTCGACCAGCTGGTGGGCCGCGTCAACGCCAACCCGACGCCGCTGGCGGCGCCGGTGGTGCTGCCGCCGCCGCCCACCGACGTCGAGCAGTGGGTGCGCCAGGCCGAGGACGCCAATCCTTCCATCATCCAGGCGCAGCGAAACCTCGAGGTGGCCCACCTCGAAGTGGACAAGGCGCGCGCAGGCCACAAGCCCACGCTGGACGCGCAGATGGGCTACAACGTCACCAACAACCCCAACGGCACCAGCACCAGTACTTCGCTGCAGGGCATTCGCGTCAACGCTGCCAGCATCGGGGTGGTGTTCAACATGCCGCTGTTCGCGGGCTTTGCCACTGAAAACCGCGTGAAGGAAACGCTGGCACTCGAGGACCAGTCGCGCGCCACGCTCGAAGCCACGCGCCGCAACGTGACGCAGGCCACGCGCTCGGCCTACCTGGGCCTGGTGGCGGGCGCCGGCCAGGTGAAGGCGCTGGAAGCCGCGGAAGCCTCGAGCCAGAGCGCGCTGGACGCCAACCGCCTGGGCTACCAGGTGGGCGTGCGGATCAACATCGACGTGCTCAATTCGCAGAGCCAGCTCTACCAGACGCGGCGCGACCTGGCGGCCGCACGCTACAACGTGCTCGTGGGCAATCTCAAGCTGCGCCAGGCCAACGGCACGTTGAACGAAGGCGACCTGCAACCGATCAATTCGTCGCTGGCAGCGCCCGGCAGCGCCGGCGCCAGCGCATCGCCCGACCAGCCGTCGGCGGCAACGCAAAGCCCGATTGCACCGGCGCCCGCTCAGGTGGCGCCGCCCGCCGGCGTTACGCCGCCTCCGGTTCGGCCACCGAATCGCTGAGCACCAGCTGGCGCGCCAGCAGCAGATCGATGGCCGCCGCAGTGCGCGCCGCGGCGCCGCGGTGGGCCGACGAGAAGGACAGCGCCGCCTGCACCATCGTGTTCTGGCGCACCGGGTCGGCCATGAGCGTGAGCGCGCTCACCACGGCCTGCTCCATGTCGTCCACGCGCAGCGAGGCGCCGGATGCCACCGACAGCTCGGCCGCCTCGGCAAAGTTGAAGGTGGAAGGCCCCATGATCACCGGACAGCCGCAGGCCGCCGCCTCGATGAGGTTCTGCCCGCCCAGCGGCTCGAAGCTGCCGCCCAGCATCGCCACGTCGGCCAGTCCGTAGTACAGCGCCATCTCGCCCAGCGAATCGCCCAGCCAGATTTCGGTGTCGCCGCCCTGTGCCGCAGCCTGCGCACTGCGCCGCGAACACACGAATCCCTTGGACTCGATGAGTTGGGCCACTTCGTCGAAGCGCTGCGGATGGCGAGGGACGATCATCCACTGCACCGCCTGCACCGGCAGGTGCACCTTCTTGCCGGCCGCGGGCGACCAGCCTACCGGTGGCGCATGCCGCAGGTGCTGCAGCACGTCGAGCAAGAGCCGCTCCTCGCCGTCGCGCGAGCTGGCGAACACGACCACCGGCTTGGGCAGCGCTTCGCGCAGGCGCGCGGCGCGCCCCAGCTGGACGGCGTCGGGCGTGGCGTCGAACTTGAGGTTGCCGTACACGCCGTCGACCTTGGCGCCGGCCGACACCAGGCGATGCGAATCGGCCTCGGTCTGCGCCCACACGGCCGCCAGCGATGCATAGGTGGGCCGTGCGAGCCACGCCAACCGCTTGGCAGAGGCCAGCGACTTCTCGTTGAGCCGGGCGTTGGCCAGCACCAGCGGGATGCCGCGCTCAGCGCAGGCCGCGGTGAGCACCGGCCAGATCTCGGTCTCCATCAGGATGCCGATGCGCGGTCGAAAGCGCTCGAGAAAGCGGCGCACCACCTCGGGCGTGTCCCAGGGCTGCCAGACCTGCAGGTCGTTCGGGCCGAGCAGGCGTGCGCCTTCTTCCCGGCCGGTGGCGGTGCCGTTGGTGAGCAGAACGCGCAGCGACGGGTCCTGGTGGCGCAGCGCGTCGATCAGGATGCCGGCCGCGCGCGTTTCGCCCAGCGACACGGCGTGGATCCACACCCAGCCGGTGCCCGACATGGCCTCGTCGTAATGACCGAAGCGCTCTTCCACCGCGATGGCGTAGCCGGGCTCGGCCACGGCACGGCGCCGCAGCTTGCGGCGCAGCATGGGCTGCAACAGCCAGGTGGCGGCGCCGTAAAGACGCAACAAAAGGGAATGCAAATTGGAAGTCCGTGGAGCTTCGTGCGCAGCGCCGCTTCTCAGCCCCTCGAGGGGCGAAGCGCGCGGCACGAAGTGCAATGTTCGAGAAAATGAATCGCCATCAGTGCGCAGCAGCGGCGAGCTTGGCGTCGGGCTTGACCGACCTGAG
This sequence comes from Pseudomonadota bacterium, assembly GCA_018241905.1. GTDB lineage: Bacteria > Pseudomonadota > Gammaproteobacteria > Burkholderiales > Burkholderiaceae_C > Variovorax. The sequence continues at coordinate 313 of JAFECZ010000230.1, read as the reverse complement.
CAGCGCCAGCATGTCGTGCTCGATGCGTTCCAGCGCGGCCTGGGTCTGCCCTTCGAAGCGCAGCACCAGCACCGGCGTGGTGTTGGACGCGCGGATCAGGCCGAAGCCGTCGGGCCAGTCCACCCGCACGCCGTCGATGGTGAGCACCTTGGCAGGCGCCGGGAAGCTGGCCTTGCGCGTGAGTTCTTCCACCACCTTGTGCGGCTCGCCCTCGGCGCAGGCCACGTTGAGTTCCGGCGTGGAGAAGCTGGTGGGCAAGGCATTGAGCACGTCGCTCGCATTGGCGCTCTTGCTCAGGATTTCCAGCAGGCGG
>JAFECZ010000022.1 GCA_018241905.1 Pseudomonadota bacterium | reverse complement strand
AGCAGCGGCAGCAGGACGGCCACCACGGTGATGGCCATCACCAGCCACCGGGGAACCGCCGCAGCCAGGGGCCGCAGCGATCCCGTTGTACCTGCGGGGGGTGCCGTCTGGGACAGGATCATCGGAGGACTCGGCTCACTTCTTGATGTTCTGCTGCCACTGCTTCAGGAACTCGACCCGCTTGGTCTGGTCGAGATAGGCCAGCAGCTTGTCGTCGATCGCGATGGGCTTGAGGTTGCTGCCCAACTGCTTGGTGAGCGCGGCCATGGTGGTCTCACCGTCGACGTCGGGGCGAATCGAATACAGCTCGGAGGCCGTCGACAGGGTGGTCTGCCCCTTCTTCGACAACAGGTAGTCGAGCCAGAGCTTCGCAGCGTTCGGGTTCTTGGCGTTTTTGGAGATGAAGGCGACGCGACTGAGCACGAGCGTGTAGTCGCTCAGGTAGGCGTAGCCGATGCTCTGGTCCTTCTTGGCACGCGCGTGCGCGTACGAGAGGAACATGTTGTAGCCGATGATGTTCTCGCCCGAGGAGATGCGCTCCATCATCGTGCCGCTGGAGGACTGCAGCTTCACGCCGCTGCCCGACATCGTCTTGACGACATCCCAGGTGTTCGGCGCGATGCCCACGTCATTGGAAAGAAAGAGGAAGCCCGAGCCGGACTTCTCGATGTCGAAGCTGGTGACCTTGCCCTGGAAGCGCTTCTCGTCGCTCTTGAGCAGGGTGATGAAGTCGGCGCGCGTCTTCGGCACCTCGTTCTCCTTCAGGAGCCGCTTGTTGTAGACGATGCCCACGGGCTCGAAGGTCGTGCCGTAGGCCTGATTCTTGTAGACCGCCCAGGCCGGCAGCGCCTTGGCTTCCGGGCTTTCGTAGGGCTGCGCATAGCCGTCGCTCACCAGCTTGATCTGCTGGTCCATGGCCGAGCTCCACACGACGTCGGCACTGGCCGCGCCGGCCGCGTTCTCGCTGATGAAGCGGTTGAACAGCTCGGTCGTGTTCATGTCGCTGTACTCGACCTTCACGCCGGGGTACATCGCCTCGAACTCGCGCACCAGGGGACGTCCTGCTGCCGCGTCGGTGGGCGTGTAGACCAGGACCTTGCCCTCTTTTTTCGCGGCGTCCACGACCGCCTGGTAGGACGCGGGATAGCCGGCCGGCGCCTGGGCGAAGCCCAGGGTCGCGAAGCTGGCCGCGGCCAAGGCGATGAAGGTCCTTCTTTGAGCGCGCATTTTTGTCTCCTGTATTAACTAAATACTAAATGTGGATGATAGATGGCCAGAAAATCACTCTTGTAAGGCGAAACCCTAGCCTGGAACTTGCATCAATGGAGTCGAAAGGACAATCTGGCGACAACCTCGCCTCGTCACTCGGCGACGATCTTGGCCGCGTCCACGATGCGGCCGTACTTCACCGTCTCCTTGGCGATGAAGTCGCGGAACTGCGCCTGCGACATCGGGTCGGGCTCGCCGCCCTGCTCGCGCAGCCGCTTGACCAGTTCCGGATCCTTGAGCGCCGCCATCACGGCTTCGCTGAGCCGCGCCTGGATCGCTGCCGACGTCTTGGCAGGCGCGAACAGCCCGAACCAGTTCTCCAGGTCATAGGACTTCGCGGCCGGCGTCTCGGCAATGGCGGGAATGTCCGGCGCGAAGCTCGCCCGCTTGGGCGAGGTGACCGCCAGCGCCTTCACCCGTCCGCCCTTGATGAAGGCGGCGGCGCCGGCATAGCTCACAAAGGTCAGATCGACCGTGCCCGACGCCACGTCCACCATCTGGCCCGAGGCGCCCTTGTACGGCACGTGCTGCATCTTGATGTTCAGCAAGGACTGCAGGAGCTCCCCGTTCAGGTGCTGCGGGTTGCCGACGCCGCTGGTCGCGTAGGTCACCTTGCCAGGGTTCTTGCTTGCGTAGGCCGCAAGCTCGGCGATGTTGCCGGCCGGGAAGGCGGGGTTCGCCACCAGCACATTGGGGACGCGCGTGACCAGCGAGATCGGCGCCAGGTCGCGCTCGGGCTGGTACTGCATCCGACCCTTGTAGACCAGCGGGTTGATGGCCGTCTCCCCGGCCGAGCCCAGCAGCAGCGTGTAGCCGTCCGGCGCCGCCTTGACTACGTAGGCCGCGCCCAGCATGCCGCTCGCGCCGGGCTTGTTGTCGACCAGCACGGGCTGCTTGAGCGAGCCCTTCAGCTTTTCGGCCAGCAGCCGGGCGATGGCATCCACGCCGCCGCCGGCCGAGAACGGCACGATGATGGTGATCGGCTTGGCGGGGTAGTCGCTGCCCTGGGCCAAGGCAGGCGTCACGCAGGAACTGGCCAGTGCGATGGCGGCGGCGTATCGATGCAGGTTCATGAAGGTGTCCGTTGAATGAGTCGATGGATCTGGAGAAGAAGTAGCGAATCGGCTCAGGCCGAGAAGACCATGCACACGGGACTGCCCGAGCTGACCTGGCTTCCCGTGGGTTTGAGCATTCCCGTCGCCGTGTCCACGGCGAGGGTCACGATCGAGTCGCTGTCCTCGTTGAGCGCAAACATGAAACGGCCGTTGGGCGCGAGCGCGAAAAAGCGCGGCGTCTTGCCGGCGGTCTGCTGGGCACCCCGGAAGGCGAGGCGGCCGTTCGCGCCGTCGATGGCGAAGACCGCCACGCTGTCGAAGCCGCGGTTGGAGGCGTAGAGGAACCGGCCCGACGCGTCGACCTCGATCTCCGAGGCGCGGCTGTTGCCGATGAAGCTGTCCGGCAGCGACGAGACGATCTGGAAGGCATCGAGTCCGCCGGTGCCGGCATCGAAGCGGTAGGCGGTGACCGTGGAGTCGAGCTCGTTGACCACGTAGACCCACGGCGACTTCGGATGGAAGGCTAGGTGGCGCGGACCCGCCGTTTCGCGCGTGACGGCGAAGGCCTCGGCCGCGGGCACGAGGCGCCCCTGCTCGAAGCGGAAGCTGAAGACGCGGTCCAGCCCCTTGTCCGGCACGATCACGAAGCGCCCCGAGGGATCGAAGGGATTGAAGTGCGGCTTGGCCTGCTTCTGCTCGACGCGGTGCGGGCCGATCGGCCCTTCGAGCTTCACCAGTTGGGTTAGCGGCGCCAGCGTGCCGTCGGCATTCACCGGCACGACCGCGAGGCTGGCCCCGATGTGGTTCGAGATGACCAGGTAGCGGCCGCTCGGATCGAAGGCCAGGTGCACCGGGTTCTTGCCCTGCGTGCTCTGGCGGTTGAGGAAGCGTAGGCGGCCCGACTGGCGGTCGACTTGGAAGGCGCTGACCTCGCTCTCGTCGCCATGGACGGTGTAGAGGAAGTTTCCGTCGCGGCTGAGGGCCAGGAAGGACGGATTGACCAGGCCCTTCTCAATTTCGACGAGCTGCAGCGTTCCGCGCTCGGGGTCGACGCGGAAGATGCTGATGCCCTCGCCCCGAGCGTTTCTTTCCTTGGTGGTTCGGCTGCCGACGTAGGCGTACATGGGGAGTCCTTGGGAAGCTGTGGAGATCGGCGCGCCGGTGGCGCGAGAGGTGGCGCAGCCGGACAGCGCGCCCAGGGCTGCTGGGCCCGCCAGCGTCAAGCCCAGGCCACGGTGAAGCAGGGAGCGGCGCGTGCTCGACGGCGGGCGCGCCGCGGTATCCGGGAAGGAATCAGAAGTCACTTGAAAAGCTCTTTGGCGGACGCTGTCGGGCGCCGTGGAAGGGTCTGAGGGTTTGCACCGGTTTGCATTTTATCGATGACAAATGCAAAATTACTCTCATGGAAAACACTGAGATGCCTGCCCGGACAGCGCTGAAGGCCGGCGGCGCAACCTTTCTGGCGATCGACCTGCCGCGCCTTGCCAAGGGGCGCCTCGCTCGCATGCCGTGGGTCCTGCGGCTGCTGCTGGAGAACGTCGCGCGCAACATGGAAGGCGCGGAGCGGGAGACGGCCATCGAGGCCCTGCTGGCGTGGGCCGACACCGGCACGAGCGAGGCCGAGGTGGCCTTCCAGCCGGGCCGAGTGCTCATGCACGACACGACCAGCACGCCCGCTCTGGTGGACTTGGCTGCCATGCGCAGCACCTTGGCTGAGGCGGGCATCGATCCCGCGGTGTTGAACTCGAGCCTTCCGGTGGATGTCTCGGTGGACCACTCGCTCGCAGTGGAGGCGTTCGGCCGCCCTGATGCGCCGGCGCGCAACATGGAGTTCGAGATCCGCCGCAATGCCGAGCGCTATGGCTTCCTGCGCTGGGCTTCCAAGGTGCTCGAGGGCGTGCGCATCAACCCGCCGGGGACGGGGATCATGCACACCATCAACCTGGAGCAGCTCGCCACCGTGGCCACGGCGCAGGAGCGCGAGGGCGCGGCCTGGCTGGTGCCTGACATGATGATCGGCACCGACAGCCACACGCCCATGGTCAACGGCATCGGCGTGCTGGGCTGGGGCGTCGGCGGCCTGGAGGCGCAGACCGTGATGTTCGGCATGCCCACCATGCTGCGCATCCCGGACGTCATCGGCGTGCGGCTGTCGGGGCACCTGCGCCCGGGCGTGCTGGCGACCGACCTCGCGCTCACGGTGACGCAGCGTCTGCGCGCCATCGGCGTCTCCGGCGAGTTCGTCGAGTTCTTCGGGCCAGGCGTGTCCACGCTCAGTGCTGGCGACCGCTGCGTGGTGGCCAACATGGCGCCTGAGTACGGGGCGACCACCGGATTCTTTCCCGTCGACAAGCACACGCTGGACTACCTGCGCGGCACGGGCCGCAGCCCCGAGGCCGTCGAGCGCGTGCGTGTGTTGATGCAGGCCGTCGGCCTCTGGTTCGACCCCTCTTCCAGCCCGCGCTACACCCGCAGCATCGAGATCGACCTGGATGCCGTCCACATGCATGTGGCGGGCCCTCGCCGGCCTCAGGACCTGCACGGCTTCGGCGAAACCGCCGCGTTGCTCAAGGCACTGGCTTTCAAACCGAAGGCGCCGGCGGGCGGCATGCCGAGGCATCCGATCGCCATCGCCGCGATCACCAGCTGCACGAACACGTCGGACCCGAGGCTGCTGATTGCCGCCGGCCTGGTGGCGCGCAAGGCGCGCGCGCTGGGCCTGAAGGCGCCTCCGTGGGTGAAAACCTCGACCGGTCCCGGCTCCCCTGCTGCCGCGGACTACCTGCGCCGAGCGGGGCTCTCCGAAGACCTGTCCGCGGTCGGCTTCGACATCGTGGGCTACGGCTGCACCACCTGCATCGGCAACCCGGGCCAGTTGCTGCCGCAGGTGCAGGCAGCCATGTCGGCCGAGTCGATCCATCCGGTCGCCGTGTTGTCGGGCAACCGCAACTTCCCGGGCCGTGTGCATCCGGACCTCGACCTCGGATTCCTGATGTCTCCACCGCTGGTGATCGCCTTTGCCTTGGCGGGCGACGCAGAAAAGGACCTTCGCAGCGAACCGGTCCAGGTGACCGCGTCGGGCCGAGAGGTCTTCCTGCACGACCTCTGGCCGACCCCGGCTGAGATCGACGAATGCCTGGCAGCTTCCCAGGATCCGTCCGACTATCGCCGCGCCTTCGCACTGGCCTCGCAGAACCCCCTTTGGCACCAATTGCCAGCACCCGATTCGGCGCTCTACCCCTGGAACCCGAAGTCCACCGCCCTGCGCCGACCGCCCTTCGCCGCGATGGATGAAGGCAGCCTGCTGGGACGCTACACCGCCTATCCCCTCCTGGTGGTAGGCGACGACATCACCACCGACCACATCTCGCCGGCCAGCGCCATTCCCAAGGACAGCCTGGTCGCCGACTTCCTGGTCGAGCGCGGCGACGACCGCGACGACCTCAACGTCTTTGCTTCGCGCCGGGGCAACTGGGAAGTGATGGTGCGCGGCGCCTTCCACAGCAAGACGCTGAGGAACCTGCTGGCACCTGGCGTGCCAGTGGCCCACACGGTCCACGCGCCCAGCGGGCAGGTCATGCCCCTGTACGACGCGGCAAGGCGTTATGCGTCCGACGGCGACGCCGTGGTGCTCGTCGCGGGCGAGCGATACGGCACCGGCTCCTCGCGCGACTGGGCGGCCAAAGGCCAGCGCCTGCTGGGCATTCGCGCGGTACTGGCCAACAGCTTCGAGCGCATCCATCGCTCCAACCTCGTCGGCATGGGGATCCTCCCCTTGAAGTTTCCTGCTGGCGTCACGCCTGCAACCCTGAATCTGGTCCTCGGTGACAGGATCTCGGTCGAGGCGGCGCCCGAGAACCTCTCGCCGCGCTGCTCGGTCGAGGTGCGGGTGCTGCGCGCCGATGGATCGGCCCAGACCCTCATGGCCACCGCCGCCGTCGAGACACAGCTCGAGGTCGATCTTCTGCGCAAGGGCGGCGTGATTCCCTCCACGCTGCAGCGCATCGTGGCCGAGCACCGGCTACAAGCCCAGACGCAGCCATGCACGAGTTGAATGGACAATTCAGGTCCATGCGGCCTGAACAACCCATCACCACCCAGATCATCGACCTGATCAAGGCCGAGGCCATGCCCGTGGGCAGCCACCTGCCCGCGCAACTGCTCGCGGACCGCCTGCGGGTTTCGCGCTCGCCCATCAACGACGCCCTGTCGATGCTCGCGGAAAAGGGCGTGCTCAAGCGAGAGCCCAACCGGGGCTACTTCCTGGCCAGGGAGGTGGACTCGCCGGCCAGGGAATTCGCGGAGAAGCTCGGCATCGACGAGACGGACGTGATCACCGACGTGTACTTCAGGATCGCAGACGACCGTCTGCGCGGCCTGCTGCCGGCGGAGTTCACCGAGACGCTCATCAGGCAGCGCTACAACCTCACCCCTGCGCAGCTCAATGGGGTCCTGGGCCGCATCGCCAGCGAAGGCTGGGCCGAGAAAAAGCCCGGCTACGGCTGGATCTTCTCCTCCATGCTGACAACGGCCGACAGCCTGCTGCAATCCTACCGGCTGCGCCTGGCACTGGAGCCCGCCGCCTTGCTGGAGCCGAACTACCGGCTGGCGCCGGAGGTGATCGCGCGCTGCCGCGCGGCGGAGAAGCACCTGCTGGACGGCGGCATAGAGACCGACAGCGCCGACGCACTGCATGACCGGGGCGTGCGCTTCCACGAATCGCTCGTCGAAGGCTCCGGCAACGCCTTCTTCATCGACACCATCCGGCGGGTCAACCGGGTGCGCCGGCTCCTGTCCTACCGCTCGATGCAGGACCGCTCCCGCTACAGGGAGCACTGCAAACAACACCTCCACCTGCTGGACCTGTTGGAGCGCCAGCGCAACGACGAAGCGGCCGATGCCATGCGCGCCCACTTGGGCAGCACCCTGCGCAACCACATGAAGATCCGCGACATTCTCACGCCCTGATTCCATCCTATGCCCATCTCCGCGGACATCGTCAAAGCCTTCACCCCCACGGGCGTGCTTCGCGCCTCCATCAACCTGGGCAATCCGATCCTCGCCCACCGCCATCCGCAGACCGGAGAAGCGGACGGCGTCTCGGTAGACCTGGCGCGGGCCTTCGCGGCCCGCTTGGGCGTGGACATCGAACTGGTCGTTTTCGATGCCGCCGGCAAGTCGGTCGAGGCTGTCACCGCTGCGAGCGCGGACATCGGCTTCTTCGCGATCGATCCGCTTCGTGGCGAGGGCATCCGCTTCACCGCGCCCTATGTGCTGATCGAAGGTGCCTACCTGGTGCGCAGTGGTTCGCCGCTGCAGGCCAACGAGGAAGTGGACCGCCCCGGGAATCGGGTCATGGTGGGCAAGGGCAGCGCCTACGACCTCTTTCTGACGCGCGAACTCAAGGCCGCTTCCATCGAGCGGGCGCCGACCTCTCCAGCCGTGGTGGACACTTTCTTGGCCGAAATTGCGGACGTGGCCGCGGGCGTGAAGCAGCAGTTGGAAGCCGACGCGGCACGCCTTGGCGGGCTGCGGCTGCTGCCTGGCCGCTTCATGGTGATCCAGCAAGCCATGGGCACGCCGACCAGCCGGGGCGAGGCGGCGCAGCAGGCACTCAGGGTATTTGTCGAAGAGTGCAAGCGCAGTGGTTTCGTGGCCGATGCGCTGACCGCGCACGGCATCCAAGGCGCGACGGTGGCACCGCCTCTCATTGCCGTCCAATAGACGGGGTGCAGGCCCGCGATGGGCACGAAACGGGAGAAGGAGATTTCTCCTCCGATGAGGCTATCCGCCACCACAACCGGTCAGTCGATGCCGTTCTCCAATTTGGCCGGCAGCGCTCGACCTGACTATCTAAAGCTGCGCGCGAATGGCTCGAGCAGGCCCTTCGGAAAACTCTAACGTTGGCGATGCAGCCACTGTCGCGAGTGCTGCCCATCCCAGCCTTGCCTTCGCGCCGAGCCGCCAAGCGCTGTAACAATGAGGGGTAAACCTTCCTCCATCTTGCCACTTGGCCCGCCGCCTCGATCCCTACAGCGTTCGCCTGTTCGTCTCCGCCGCCCGGGCGGGCTCGATCCTGCGCGCCGCGCAGCAGGAACACATCGCGCCGTCCGCGCTCAGCCGGCGCCTGGCGGACTTGGAGCACGCCTTTGGCACGCCGCTGCTGATCCGCTCGCCGAGGGGCATCGCGCTGACCGATGCGGGGCGCGTCGTGCTCGCGCGCGGCGAGAAGTTCGACGACGAACTGCAGTCGCTGGTGCGCGACGTGCAGTCCATGGGCGACGAGATTCGCGGCACCGTGCGCCTCTACGCGAACATGTCCGCCGTGATCGGCTTCCTGCCGGAGCGGCTGCGCGCATTCATGCAGCAGTACCCGGGCGTCGAGGTCTCGCTGCTGGAGAACGACACGCGCGAGGTCATCCGCGCCTGCTTGGACGACCTGGCCGACGTGGGCGTCGGCGTGGACGTGCCGGTCCCCGCGGGGCTCGACGCCTGGCCGTTTGCAAGCGACCCGCTGCAGGTAGTGGTGCGAAAGGACCATCCGCTGGCCAGGCGCAAGTCCCTGGGCTTCGCGCAAGCGCTGGAGCATTCGCTCATCGGCGTCCACCAGGGCGGCGCGCTGGACCGTTCGCTGCACGAGCGCGCCACGGCGCTGCAGCGGCCCTTTGCACCGACGGTGTCGGTGAGCAGCTTCGATGCGGTCTGCCGCATGGTCGAGGCGGGGCTTGGCATCGCCATCATTCCGCGCAGCGCGGCGGCAGCCTATGCCGGAAATCCACGCTTCGCGCGCCTGGCGCTCGACGAGCCGTGGGCGACGCGCGAGTTGCGGATGTATGCACTGCGCAAGTCGCCGCGGCCACGCGCGGTCGCGGCCATGATCGAGGCGCTTCAGGGGTAAGTCCGGATCTCGCATTTTGCGAGATCCCGTCTGACGCATGAGCGCTTTTCGCGCGAGGTCCTCACCGCGACCATCGCAGTCATGCCAGCCACCATCCGCTTCGCGCCGCGCATCCTCTTCCTGAGCCAGTCCGTCGGGATCGTCGCGCGCAGCCTGGGCGGCGACGCGCTGACGCTGGACGAGGCGATGCCGCTGCGCGACGACATCTCCACGGACGAGATCACGCCGCTGCCCATCCTCACCCACCACGACGAGAAGCTCGGCAGCTACCCCTACACCGGCTTCCGGGCCGGCGAGGCCACGCCCATTGGTGCCGATGCCATCCGCACGCACCGTATCGAGATCGTGGTGGCTGGCCGGCGCTACGGCAAGGGCTCTTCGCGCGAGCACAGCCCGGCGGCGGAGAAGCTGGCAGGCGTGCGCCTGGTGATCGCCGAGAGCTTCGAGCGCATCTACCGCCAGAACGCCGACAACATCGGCCTCTTCACCTCCACCGACTTCGGCCTGCTGGCGCGCATCCGGGCGGGCGAGGCGATCTCGCTGGCCGAACTCGTGCAGGGCCGCGACCGGCTCGCAGCTGCCATCTTGGAAAGCGGCGGCCTGCTGCGCTTCGGCCAGCGACTCATGCAGGACATCGGAAGCGCCGCCGGCGATGCAGGCGACAGGGGCGGCCCGCGAACGCTGTTCGAGAAGATCGTCGCGCGGCACGCCTTGGCCACCGCAGTGACGCCCGCAGATGCCGGCGAAAGACAGGGCGCCTTCGTGTGGGCGGACTGGCGCTTCATCCACGAGTACTACACCGGCATGGCGGCGCACATGCTGCAGACCACCTTTGGGTCCGATGTGGCGCTGCGCGACCCTGCATCGATCGTCGTGTTCGAGGACCACACCTCCTACGTCGAGGAAAGCCCGGCCCACGTGCGCGGCGGCCTGGTGCCGAACGTGCAGCGCATGGTGCAGGCGCAGCGCGCGTTCGCGCAGGCCCATGGCCTGCGCTCGCACCGCACTCTCACCGAGGCGGAGGCCGCGCGCGACGACGGCAGCAACCGCGCCGGCATCTCACACGCGATGATGGCCGAACACTATGCGCTGCCCGGCCAGCTGGTGGTAGGCACCGACTCCCACACGCCGCACAGCGGCGCCCTGGGCTGCGTGGCCTTCGGCGTGGGCACCACCGACATGGCCAACGCCTTTGTAACCGGCGCGGTGCGCATGACCATGCCGCCTTCGCTGCGGGTCGTGCTCGACGGCTGCCTGGCGCCGGGGGTGACCGCCAAGGACGTGGTGCTGCATCTGCTTGCCCAGCCCTTCATTCGCGAAGGCGGCGGCGTCGGCAAGGTCTTCGAGTTCTGCGGCGAGGCCGTGGCCGCCATGTCGACGGACGAGCGCGCCACGCTGACCAACATGACGGCCGAACTGGGCGGCTTCACCGGCATCGTCGCGCCCGATGAGGAGACGGTGCGCTTCCTGCGCGAGCGCCGTGGCATCGCGTTCCGCCTCGAATCCTGGATGCGCAGCGACGAAGGCGCAGCCTACGCGAGCACCATTCACCTCGATTGCACCACGGTGGCGCCGATGGTGGCAAGGCCCGGCGATCCGGGCAACGGCATCGCGCTGTCGCAGGTGGGCGCGACGGTGCGGATCGACATCGCCTACGGGGGTTCGTGCACCGCCGGCAAGCGCGAGGACTTCGACCACTACCACGAGGTGCTGCGCTGGGCCGCCGACCGCGGGCTGAAGGTGGCGCCGCATGTGCAGCTCTTCCTGCAGTTCGGCACAACGGCCGTGCGGGACCACTGCATCGCGCAGGGCTACATGGACGCCTTCGAGAAGGTCGGCGCGCGCATGCTGCAGCCCTCCTGTGGCGCATGCGGCAACTGCGGGCCGGGCGGGTCGGTGAGCCGCGAGCAGGTCACGGTGAGCGCCATCAACCGCAACTTCCCCGGCCGCGGCGGGCCGGGCCAGGTCTGGCTGGCCAGTCCGCCCACGGTGGCCGCCAGCGCGATCGCCGGGGAGCTGGTGTCCTTCCAGGCCCTGCGCCAGCGCCACGCCTGATTCATTCACCAACGACAGGAGACAAGCCGCCATGAACCCACTGCCGATCCGGCGCGCCGCGCTGGCCGCCCTTCTTGCGTTCGGATGCACAGCATCCATCCATGCCCAGGCCGACCGACCGCTGCGGCTGATCGTGCCACTGGCCGCGGGCTCGACCGTGGATGCGGTGGCCCGCGTCATCGCGCCGGGCCTGGGCAAGGCCACGGGCCACCCGGTGGTGGTGGAGAACATCGTTGGCGCAGGCGGCATCCCGGGCACGAGCCAGGTGACCAAGGCGCCGAGGGACGGGCTCACGCTGGGCCTGATCTCATCCAACCACGTCATCAATCCGGGCATCTACAAGTCCATCCCCTTCGACAGCCTGAAGGACATCACGCCCATCGCGGTGCTGGCCACGGTGCCGCTGGTGCTGGTGGTGAATCCTTCCGTGCCGGTGAAGAACGTGAAGGAACTGGTGGCCTATGCGAAGGCGAATCCGGGCAAGCTCAACTACGGCTCGGCCGGCAACGGCAGCACCCTGCACCTGGCGAGCGAACTGCTGATGAGCGAGACCGGCATCGACATGAAGCACGTGCCCTACCGAGGCACCGGCGCGCTCGTCACGGACCTGATCGGCGGCCAGGTCCAGTTGGGCTTCGTGTCGATCTCGCAGGTGGGCCCGCAGGTGAAGGCGGGCACGCTGCGCGCGCTGGCCGTGTCCACGCCGGCGCGCTCGGCGGCCCTGCCCGAGGTGCCTACCGTGGCCGAGTCCGGCGTGCCGAAGTACAGCTTCGACGCGTGGATTGCGCTGATCGGGCCGGCCGGACTTTCAAAGGCGGTCGTCGACAGCGACTACGCGGCCGTGAAGAGTGCAATGGCCACGCCGGAAGCTCAGGGCACGCTGGCCGCGCAGGGCCTCACGGTGCTGGACACCGGCCCGGAGCTCGCGCCGGCCTTCTTCCAGTCCGAGCTCGTGAAGCACCAGAAGCTGGTGAAGCAGTCCGGCGCGACGCTGGACTGATATGGCCCCTCCTTGTCAAGAGGCGCGGAGTTGTTCACTCGTGGAAGGCACGAGATGAAGGGCAATGCAGGGCGGCACCCGATGGACAGCGCGACGCACGAGCTTGAAGCGACGGTGGATCAGTCTGATATCCGCGGACTGGCTACCGCATGTCAACGATTCGTCGCGGGGCTGCCTCGATCTGATAGTCGGAGGCCGTCGCAAGGACGCTCACGTAGTCCAGGCGAGGATTCCCCTAGCCGTGCCCGCGTGTCGCGCTGCCCATCGGGTGCGAACTCAGGCTGGGTGCTGCACCAGCGTGCCGGCCTCCCACAGGAAGGCGGCCAGTTCACGCGCCACGGCCACGCAGATCTTGTTGGCGTGCATGCCCCGGGCAGCCAGGCGTCGGTATCGGGCGCACAGCCGCAACTGGGCGCGCCAGGCGATCTCGCACACGCTGCGCGGCTGGTCCTGTTGGCGCTCGGTGACTGGCCGGCTCATGCGTGCCGAGTAGCGGTAGCACCAGGCGGCCTCAACCAGCACACGACGCACATGGGCATTGCCGGTCTTGGTGATGCTGCCCTGCGAGCGGGACGGGCCACTGCTGTACTCGCTGGGCACCAATCCCAGGTAGGCCATCAATTGCTTGGGATGCTCGAAGCGGTGCAGATCGCCCAGTTCGGCCACCAGCGTGACGGCAGCCACGAAGTCGATGCCCTTGAAGCACATCAGGGCCGAGACGGCGGCGCCCAAGCGCCAACCGGCGAGCTGCTCACGCAGCGCCGCCGTGATGCGCTCGACCCGCTGCCCGGCCTCCAGGACCGCACTGCGGTATTCGGCCCAGGCGATCTGCTGAGCCGGATGCTCGAAGGTGATGCGTGCCAGGAAACGCTCATGGGTCGCTCCCCAGGAGGTCTTGCCCGTGTAGGGCTTGCCGTGACGCAGCAGCATCGCCTTGAGCTGCTGGCGCGCCTTCAGCCGCGCGCGCACTGCGTCCTCCCGGGCGCGCGCGAGATCGCGGATCGCCTCGTCGCGCGCATCGGGCACCGTCACCGGTGTCAACTCGCCCGAACGCAGGTAGCTCGCCAGCGTCAGCGCATCGCGCCGATCGGTCTTGATGCGCTCGCCCGGACGACGTGGCATCTTGCTCACCGCGATCACCTGGCAGCGCCAGCCTTGGCGGTGCAGTTCGCGTGCCAGTGCAAAGCCGCAGGGGCCGGCCTCGTAGGCCAGCAGCGCGTGTGCCGCCTCGCCCAGGTGCGACAGCGTCTTGAGCAGTTCGCCCACCTTCGGCCCGCAGGTGCCCACGAATCGGGGTGCAGCGCGACCGGCATCCGCCACCGCCACCGCAATGGAGTCCTTGTGAACATCCAAACCGACAAATGCAGTGATATCGTCTTGCATGGTCTGCCTCCTGAATCGACGTACGCAGATCACGCCTTGCGGCGTTCTGCCTGTGGCTCTACGCACCGCCGTGCGCAGCCCACGATAAGCCCGGAGGCAGACCACCTCCAATTCCCTAACTTCAATCTACGTGGCCCCTCGCGCTTCAACGCGGGCTGGGGCCATGTTGTCTGATGGGCCCGATGAGCGAGTTCACTACCGCGCAACTGTGCGACCGCTTCGGCAGCGAAGCGCAGGTCTGCCGCGCGCCCTGGAAGTCCTATGGCGGGCGCAGCGCCGCCTGGGGTTCAATTGAGTGCATCCAATGCATGGAAGACGCCGCTCTGCTGCGCACGGTGCTGGCCGAGCCGGGCGAAGGCCACATCCTGGTCGTGGACGGCGGCGGCTCGACGCGCGTGGCGATTCTGGGGGGACGCATGGCCCAGCTGGCAATCGAGCATGGCTGGCAGGGACTGATCATCCACGGCGCCGTTCGCGACGTGGACCTTCTCCAGACCCTGGATCTGGCCATATTCGCGCTCGGTCAAGTTCCTATGCGGGGCGGTAAGTCGGGGCTCGGCCAGCGGGGCGTGCCGGTTCGCTTTGGGGAGGCCACCTTCAACCCCGGCTGCCATGTCTGCCTCGATGGCGACGGCGCTGTTGCCTTGGCCGGCGAGTATGGGGACTTGGCAAGACTCATCCCGTAGCCATGCTTACCGAGCTTCTGGCGTCCCCCTTTTCGCGATCAGAAACGCCGAATTCGTCACGGGCGCATGACTGCTTCGGAGTAAGGCCGACGCCCGCTTCGGGCACGTAACCGACGAAGGAGGTTGGCCTTCCCGCGACTGCTGAGCCGCGGCTACCCGACACACGGAACTCGCCTTCTGAAGTGCCTGTGCTGGGCGAACCGAGCCATACATTCGCAGGCCACTGACGTTCCCTGAGTTTCTTCCGAACGTGAGTTGCGCAAATCGCAAAGGCCTACGCTCGCCTCATCAGATGGCGGCATCTCCAATGGGTGGGATGACCCGACGCCTCCAGAGTGGTCTGCCCCTTGACACTTGTCCACTTTGGATTTAATTTGAATCCAAATGGAAATCACTCGCCAATACACCATGCGTGCGCGCGCCGCCTCCGCAGAGGCAACGCGGGAGCGGATCCTCGACGTTGCAGTCGCCCTTCTCGCGGCGCGCTTTCGGTCCGAGATCCGGCTCGACGACGTGGCGGCGGGCGCAGGGGTCAGCGTACAGACGGTGCTCAACGTGTACGGCGGCCGGGAAGCGCTGCTGGAACTGGCCCTGGAGCGTTGGCTCGCAGAGCTGAGGGCGCAACGATTGGGTGCAGAGCCGGGCGATACAGCCGGAGGAATGGCCGCGCTGCTGGACCACTACGAGCGGTTCGGCGACTTGGTCATCCGCAACCTTGCGGAGCAGGCCGACCTGGCGTTGATCGAGACCGGTCGCTCAGGACATCGGAAATGGGTGCAGCGCCAGTTCGCGCCCCAGTTGGCCAAGGTGAGTGCGGCGCGGCGTCGATCGCTGGTAGACGCCCTGGTCTGTAGTTGCGACGTCTATACATGGAAGATCCTGCGGCGCGACATGCGCCGCGCCAGGACTGATGTCGAGGCCACCATGACCTCCGTCGTCGAGGCGCTCTTGCGAGTCACTTGAGGTATTCCCCAGATGGCGCGCGTTGCGATCCTTACGTGGAATGGGGCGGGCAACCAGCCTCCCGCCGCCGGTATTGCGCAGGCACTGATCGACAGCGGGCACAACGTGGTGATTGCCGGCTACGCCGGCCAACGGGATTTCTTCGCTACGCGGGGACTGCGGTTCGTGCCGCTGCGCCGTGCCGCAGCGGCGTGGCAGGATGGTCCAGCGGCGGGCATGTTCGCGGTCAAGCTGCGGGCGGCCTGGGCCGCCAGTGAACACCTGCAGGACGTACCGGCGCTTCTGGCTGAGGAGGAGCCCGATGTGCTGCTTGTCGATTGCCTGATGTTCGGCGCGCTCGCAGCCCTCGAGGCCGAGCACGTGCCGACTGCGGTGCTCGTGCACAGCGCGCCGGGCGCGCTGCTGCCCCCGGGCGGCCCGTTCGAAGCGCAATTGCTGGACGAAGTGAACCACGTACGTGCGCGAGCGCAGCGACCACCATTGAAGGAGCTTTGGGCGGCCTGGGTGCCTTTCACCACGCTCTGCACCAGCATTCCTGCACTCGATCCTCTTGCCGCCGAAGTGCCGCCGTCGTTCGACTTTGTCGGGCCCATCTTCGAACGCGCGGCGCCAGGAGACTGGCACTTGCCTTGGCCGCCTGGGGATCAGCGGCCGCTTATCCTGGTGAGCTTCTCCACAGGCCCCTATTGGGATCAGCGGTCGCGCATCGAGCGAACCCTGTGCGCATTGGCCGAGCGCCCGTTTCGGGTGCTGGTCACGCCGGGCAACACAGACGTTCGCGGAATCGAACTGCCCTCGAACTCAACGCTAGTGACAGAACTGCCGCACACGCGAGTCCTAGCCAAAGCCGCTCTCACTGTCACGCACGCGGGCCACGGCACGGTGGCGACCTCGCTGCGCTACGGGGTGCCGTTGGTCTGCCTTCCAAACCCCGCCGCCGACCAGCCTGCCCTCGCCGCCCAAGTGCAGGCATTGGGCGCCGGCCGTTGTCTGGAGGGCGACGGGGCCACTCCGACGGAGATTGGTGCCGCAGTTGGCGAGGTGCTCGCCAACCCGGCATACGCATCCAAGGCACATGCGCTGGGCGCGCTGATTGGAGCAACACGCGGGGCCGCCGCGGCGGTCGATCGATTGGAGCAGCTTTTGTTTGTCAATGGCCAGGACCACCCCTCGCCTTGAGTGATCGACCGGAGCGCGGACAACCGGTGTCTTGGGCTCGAGCTCCACTTCAGGCCAATGACGAGTCCGCTTCGCGCGGCGAAGGTCGGAACCGTGATGCGCGACGTCGCGAACTGGGCGACTAGCAGCCAGCGCAGCGAGTTCATTCAAAGTATGTTCTACGATACTTCGGTCATTGAACGTCTGTAATTCCAGACATGGACTTCGCACCGTCCTCACCCGCTTAGCGCATGACTTTCGTGCCATGCGACTCGAGCGCGGCCTGACGCAGGTCCAACTCGCCGAGCGCGCGCATGTCACCAGGCTGACCGTCATCGCGGTGGAAAAAGGATCGGAATCGGTCTCTGCGAGCGCTTACGTTGATGTCGCATGCGCGCTGGGAGCTGAGCTCACGCTGATCCCTGCTCGCATGCCGACGATGGAGGAGGCCAGAAAGCTGTTCGCCGATGAGTGAGATCAAGATCCCCACCCATGCAAACGTCAGCACGCCCCAGGGGCCAGCCGGGACCTTGGTCGCAGGAGATGGTTACCACTTCACCTATGGGCCGAAGGTTGCGCCTGACGCGGTGATAGCCCTCGGTATGCCACCTCGCCCCGCGCCATTCAGCGCCGCGGAGTTGCCGCCGATCTTCAGATGAATCTGCCGGAGGGGTACGTCCTGGAGCAGATTCGCAAGCGGCTCGCCAAGGCCGAGCGCCTGGACCCCATGCTGTTGCTGTCACTGACCGGACGCGACGAGCCCATCGGCCGGGTGCGGGTGACCGGGTCTGATCTTCTGGTGGCCTCATCAAAGCGCGTCCGTTTGGACAAGATCCTTCACTGGCAGGGGGCTGACAACCTCTTTGACAAGCTTGTCGCTACGCGTTCCGCACGCGGATCCCGCAGCTGTCCATGAGGCGGCGGTGGCGCATGCAAAATCGCTGGATTTGCAGTAAGGGCAATCGACGACCGTCGGTGGAGGGGGGCCGCCGTTCCGCTGACCCCGCGACTGGTTGAAGCGTGGGGCACGGTCGGCCGTGTGCTGTGGTTCGCTTAAACAGAAAGGCTCGACAACGGAGTGTGCGAACGCTTACATTTGATGTTCAGGCACTCTGCATCGTTGCGCTAGGCACTCAGGGCCGCGCAGCGCGCTTGTTGCCCGGGGTCAAAAGTGCGCAACGTGTGAGAATGCCATCAGAGTTCTTGTTTTCGAAGAGATGAAGCTCCAACGCAATCGCCTTCAAGTCGCACACCGAATTGAATTTCAGAAGCCCGCCGTCAGCCTGATGACGCGAAGCGGTCAGCTGATCGAGAGCGTCACGGACGCGCTTGGCTCAAAGTATCCCCAGAGCCTCAGCGACGTCACGATCATCCCCGCGCAAAGAGTTCAGGACTGGTCGCTCAGATTCACTTTGTTCAACGGGCTCGTGGGCATCCGGATGGGCGTCGACAGCGTGGAAAGCACGTACAAGAATCTCGGCACGGATACGGACATCGACTTGGCCGTGGCTGTCGAATCCACGGTGTACGCGTTGCTCAAGAGCCACTCGCCGGATCTGGTGTACACCTCCGAAAAGCTGTCCGGGCACATCGACTTTGATGTGGTCGGCGGCGTCATGGAGCGCAACTCCTACTTCAGCCGTGTGGACTACCCGGGCCGGTCGGACAAGCACCAGTTTGCAAGTTTTCGGGTTGTGTACCCGTCGCCGAAGGCGGATCTGAGTGCAGTGTGCGAAATTGCCCCCATGTACAACATGCAGGACAAGCTTTTCGTCGCCTTTGACATTGACCTGACCAAGCTGCAACTTCAGCAATTCGACCAGAAGGCGCAGTTGGCGATGGAGCTTTTAGGCGAGACACTGAGTTCTGTCGGGCTCGAGCCGTAGCGTAGGAGTTCAGGTGGCCACGTTTTCCAATCAGGATAGCTTTCAGCGATACGGCTCGCGCGTGTCAGCGTTCGCGCCGATTTCGTGGGCACAGGTTGGCCAGCAGGAGTCCGCGCGAGACTCTGTCCGCTCGGGCCTTGAGGAATTCATCCGGGCTAGGCGCGAAGCCAATTCGACCAAGGTGGCCCACAGTCTTTCGCCAGAACTGGCGCCCGTCAGAGCCATCCTGAAGCTTAAGGAATACTGGGATCTGACAGACGAAGACATGGCGCGGATGTGCGGTTTGCCCGCCGGTGGCGCGTCGACGCTCCAATCGAGCCTTTCTGCCATCTACACACTCCCCGACATCAAGCGTCGCATGCAGGCGCTGATGAACATGAGAACGCGCTTGTCAGGTTTCTTCCGTAGCCGCCAAACCGAGCGAGCCTGGCTGCGTACGCCCTGGGCACGCACCGACGATCAAACGCCTCTGGCTATGGTGACGTCCGGGGACTTGCAGGCATTGCTGAGGATTGAATCCTTGGTGCGCGAATTGGTTGGAGCGTAAGGCTTGCTCGAGCATTTGCCGCCAGTTGTGGAGGCCTTTGAGCGGTGGCGTCTGGGCCAATCGAACTTCTCCAGCGAGGCTTTGGCAGAGATGGGCGTGAACGAGGACGACTTTGCAGCCGTGTTCGAGTATTTCCAACTGGAAGACCTCAGTCCCGAAGGCCACCTGGACTGGTTGTTCGACGGTCGCCCCAAGCAGTCGGGCAGCCGATTCACGGATGGCACGATCCCTGTGCTTTACACCGCAAGAGAGGTCGAAACTGCCATCGCCGAGAAGGCGCGCTGGATCTCGGCGCTGCCTGGGGCCACGGCATACCAGCAGCTCTTGCGCATTGAAGTTGAAGGGCAAACCAAGGACCTTTGCACCTTAGACCCGAGGCCCGAGTGCTTGACCGGTGAAGCCGCCACTGGCGCATATGAACTGTGTTTTGCTGTTGCAAAGGAGGCGGTTGCGGAAGGTCTGGATGGCTTTCACACCCCTTCTGCGCGCAGACACGATGGCGTGTGTACGCCCGTGATTCGAAGGCAAGCAATTAAGACCATGGTACTTCAGCGGCATGTGAGGTTCGACTACAACCAGCAAGCTTCCACCTGGGACGCCACGCTTCTATAAAGCGACCTGGAATCCGACCTCGCGATCCTTCTTCCGCAATTCTAGGCAGCAGCAGTCGCAAGCAGCCATCGGATTGGAATGGTGAAGGACTGCAGTGGTCCGCTGAAGGCCGTCGAGCTCTGCGTCTTGTATCAATTCCGCATCGACGCAAGCACCTCGCTACCACCTGGCTTTGATCAGTCGCGCAACGCGAACACGACTGACAGATATGTCACCGGTCGCTCCACGATCTCCTCGATGCCGTGCAACAAGTCGGCATCGAACAGCAGCGTGTCTCCCGGCTCGAGTGTCACAACCTTGCTGCCGTATCGATAGCTGACTCGCCCAGTCACCAGTTGCATCAGCTTCACGCCTTGATGCTGAAAAGCCGCGTACGGCTCGGCCTCCGGCAACAACGTGACCATGTACGGCTCCACGTCCAAATTGCCAGAGAGCCTGTGCCCTAGCAGTTCATAGCGATAACCGGCGACAGCTCCAACACGGTCTACCAAGATGCCCCGGCCGGCCTGTACAAGACTGAAATCCGTCCGGCTCGCTTGATCGCTGAACAAGCGCGAGACCGGCACACCCAGGCCACCGGCTATGCGCTCCAGCGTCTCGACCGAGGCGCCAATGAGGCCATGCTCAATCCGAGAGAGCACGGAGGGTGAAATGTCGGAGCGCTTGGCTAGTACGTTGCCCGAGATGCCAGTCGCCATGCGCAGTGTTCGGACCTGGGAACCTATGCGCGCAGCGGAGGCACTTCGCGGCGCCGGCATCATCGGCGTGCGTGGGCGCACAACCGATTCGGGCAGCCGGAGTGGCCGAGCCGTCGGGAGCGGCGAGGCAATCAAACGTCTCATAAACTAGATTATGTGTCGTTTAAGACGTTTCCACCAGAGGCACATTCCGCGAGCCTGCACGGTCATGACGGCAGGCAAACGTACCAAGAACGACGCTGGCGCTGTATCACGGTCGCTGCCCAATGCCGTGACCTTGTCGCTCGGCGTGAATCTTCGGCGCTTGCGCGAGGAAGCGGGACTTACGCAACTACAGCTGGCCTTCGACGCAGAGGTAGAACGCTCGCGCATCTCAAAGATCGAGCGCGGGCACGTCAATCCTTCCCTATTGACGCTGGCCACTCTCTGCCATTGCCTCAATATCACACTCCCTACCCTATTTGAGGGTATGGAGGAGACGCTCCCTCCTTCGTGGCTGGGCGGCACGCTACGCCGATCCAATCAGGCAGTACTAGGCGAACCTCCCAGCAAGACAAGACGACGATGATCTAACACCCTGCTAGTTGTCATCTTCGACACCGGCCGACACCGAACGTCCCTGGGCCCTGTGCAAGCAGCGACTCAGAACTCGCGCGGTGGTTCATCGCCATTCGCGCAATCTCGGCTGCACGTCCCCGAAAATCCGAGCGCACCCGGAGAGCTGCTCAGTCGTGCAGCCAATCGGCGACGAAACGGCGGAACAGCTTCATGGCGGGGCTTTCGGTGCGCCCCGCAAGAGTAACGATGGCAAAACGCGCGCTCGCAGCCAACGGCGGATTGGTCGTCAGCTCGCGCAGTTCACCCGAGTCAATTCCCGAGCGGGCCGCCGCGACGATCCCAAGAAAGATCGCGTCCGACTGCCGGACCGTCTCAATCAGGCTCGCGATTTCCTCGCAACGCAGGCCAACCGCCTGCGGAGGATTGGCGCGGGGCCCGTAGCGGTGCACCAGCAGTCGCGCCACCTCGTCCGACAAGGGGGTGGAAGCCAACGGATAGCGCAGCACATCGTCAATGCGCACACCCCTGGTCCTTTTGGCCAGCAAGGGGTGCCCGCGCCGGCAGACAAATCCCGTGCGCATGTCAGCGGCATGCTCGACGACCAGGTCCGGCGCAGGCACGATGCTGCGGACTTCGATCACCAGCGCATCCAGCAGTCGTTGGCGCAGTTGGAGCAACTGCAGCTCGATGGCCCCCCGGGTGATGGTGACTTGAACGTCAGGGTGTCGCTTCGTCATGTGCACCATGAAAGGGGTCATCAGCATGGCCCCCGGCCCCGACCCCAAGCCGACCCGGATCGGGCCGGCACTTCCCTTCTTGAACAGATCCACGCCCCGCCACAACTCCTCGGCTTCGAACACCACACGCCGGGCGCGCTCGGCGACAACCTCACCCAGCGGCGTGAGTTCGTTGCGTCGACCCATTCGGTCGATCAAACGGGCGCCGAATTCTTCTTCGAGCAGCTGGATGCTCCGACTGAGTGCCGGCTGCGTCAGATGCAGCCGCTCTGCGGCACGGCTGAACGAGCCGGTGTCCGCGATGGCCAGCAGGTGCTCCAACTGCTT
Organism: Pseudomonadota bacterium; assembly: GCA_018241905.1. Taxonomy (GTDB): domain Bacteria; phylum Pseudomonadota; class Gammaproteobacteria; order Burkholderiales; family Burkholderiaceae_C; genus Variovorax. The sequence goes on along the minus strand of JAFECZ010000022.1, from coordinate 1,157 downwards.
GAGGTTCATGGCGGTCGTTGGATAAGCATTGTGTATAGGTTTAACAAAAACAATGCATTAGACAAATAGTAGATCGATTTCTAGGATCTGCGCCACCTCAAAAGCGCCCTCTTTGTCCTTCGTGATGACCATCGTGCAGACCCTGACCGGGAAACTCTTTGCCTTTCTCACGGGCCTGCTCCTCGCAACCAGCGCAACGGCTTCGGATCCATTCCCGGCCAAGCCTGTGATGCTGATGGTGCCCTACCCTGCAGGAGGCCTGTCCGACGTGATCGCACGCCTCGTGAACACGCCGCTTGCCAAGCAGCTCGGGCAACCGGTGTTGGTAGAGAACCTGGGCGGCGCGAGTGGTGCGATCGCGGCTCAGAAGGTCCTGAGCGCGCCCGCTGATGGCTATCACCTGCTCCAGGGCTCTCCCAACGAACTCATCCTGTCGCCGCTGGCGAACACGGCCGTCAAGTTCAAGAGCGAGGACTTTCGGCTCGTGCAGATGATTGGGTTCGCGCCCATGGTGATCCTTGCACGCAAGGATCTTCCCGCGAACTCGGCCGACGAGTTGGTGGCGTTGGCGCGCAGCGTCGCGAAGACCCGGCCGCTGACTTTCGGAAGTGTCGGCTTCGGCTCCTTCTATCACGTGCTGGGCGAGCATCTCGCACAGACGATCGGCGCCCCGATGACCCACGTACCGTACAAGGGGGGTGCTCCTCTGGTCCAGGATCTCAGTGGTGGCCAGCTCGACCTCGTGATCCTGCCGGTATCGCAGCAGCAACTCGCGCTGGCCGACCAGGGGCGCATCAAGATCATCGCCAGCATCAACGCCACTCGTACCGACCTGCCCGCGCTCAAAGGTATCCCGACGGTGAACGAAGGCAAGCTCCTCAATGGCTTCAATTTTTCGACCTGGACCGGCTACTTCGTGCGCAAGGACACGCCCGAGGATGTGGTGCAGCGACTGAGCAGCGCCCTCGCCGGGGTGCTGTCCGATCCCCAGGTACGTAGCCAGTTGGAGGCGCAGAACACGCTCGTGGCCCAGCCCATTTCGGCGGCGCAAGCGGACAAGATGTCCGCGCCGAAGTAAAAGTGAGCCACCGTGCCGCTTGAATCTTGAGCCAGGAGTGGAAGTCGACGCAGCGATGGTCGACTGTGGATAAGTGTAT
>JAFECZ010000229.1 GCA_018241905.1 Pseudomonadota bacterium | reverse complement strand
AGTCGAGCGACTTGTCTTCGCGTGCCTCGAAGCGGCGGCGCCACTGGCCCGACTCGATCAGGCCGATCAGGATGCCGTTGACGCGAACGCCCTGCGGCGCGAACTCGGTGGCCATGGAGCGCACCAGGTTGAGCAGGCCCGCGCGGGCGGCCGAGGTGGCGACCATGTGCGGCTCGGGCTGGCGCGCCAGCAGCGAGTTGGCGCAGACGATGGCCGCGTCGCCATGCACGGCGCGCTGCGCCGCCAGTTGCGGCAGGAAGGCGCGCGTGGGATGGATGACCGAGAAGAACTTCAGGTGCAGCTCGTCGGTCCACGCCTGGTCTTCGGTGTTGGCAAAAGTCGAGACGCGGCCCTGCCCTGCGTTGTTGATGAGCATGGACGCCGGGCCGAGGGCCGCTTCGCTTTGCGCTGCAAAGCTGCGCACTGCGTTGCCGTCCAGCACGTCGCAGGTGCGGGCAAAGAGCTTGGCGTTGGGGCGCTTGGCGCGCAGGCCCGCCACCGCCTGTTCCAGGCGCTGCGCATCGCGGCCGCACAGGGCCACGGCGGCGCCGCAGTCCAGCAGCAGCTCCACCGTGGAAAGGCCGATGCCCGAGGAGCCGCCGGTGACCACGGCCACGCGGCCGGCCAGCGCATCGGGGGCGAAGAAGTTGGAAGAAGGCGTGTTCATGATGGCGTGAAGCAGGTTCAGGCGCGGGTGCGCAGCGGCACCACCTTGCTGTTGGCAGCAGGCGCGTAGTTCAAGAGGCCCGAGATGTCGTCGGCCGTGGCGCGCACGCGCGCCACCATCTCGTCGATGCGGCCTTCCTCGATGTGACCCGAGGGAATGGTGGCGCCCAGCGCCGCCACGATGTGGCCGCTGTGGTCGCGCACCGGGGCGGCGATGCTGGAGATGTTGGCCTCGAAGAAGCCTTCGCCCAGCACATACCCGCGCTGCCGGTCGGCCTGCACCATGTCGAACAGCTCGGTGACCGTCTTGGGGGTGCTGGGCGAGAAGGCTTCCAGGTGGTCCTCGGGGTAGAGGTCGCGCAGCTGCGGCAGCGTGAGGTCTTCCAGCAGGATGCGACCCAGCACCGTGGCATGGGCCGGCAGGCGCGTGCCCACGGTGACCGAGCTGGCAAAGGGCGTGGCCTGCGCCATCTTGGCCACGTAGACGATGGAGCGGCCGTCGCGCACCACCAGGTTGCACGAGGTGTGCAGCTCCTCGGACAGGCGCTGCAGCAGCGGCGTGCCAAGCTGGGTGAGCTCGAGCGAGGCCAGGTATTCGAAGCCCAGGCGCAGCACGGCAAGGCCCAGGCGGTAGTCGCGGCCGCCCTCGGCGCGCTCCAGGAAACCCATGTTCTCCAGCGTGGTGAGCAGGCGGAACACGGTGGAGCGCGGCAGGTCGAAGCGGCGCGCCAGCTCGGGGGCCGACAGCGTGCGGTTCTCGCGGGTGAACTCGCACAGGATGCGCAGGCCACGCTCCAGGGCGGGCACGTTGTAGCGGTCGGCGCCGTCTTCCGTGATCTCGTTGTTGCTCATGTCCGGTTCTCTCTCGTTGTTCTCTGTTCGATGCCTTCAGGCCTTGGCGGCCTGGCGCTGCAGCAGCGCGGCCACGGCCTGGGGCTGCTCCACATAGCTGGCGTGCCCCGCATCGGCCAGCAGTTCGAGCTGCAGGCCGCAACGCTGGGCCACCAGCGCGCACGATTCGGGCGTGGTGACCACGTCCAGCGCGCCGCAGGCCACATGCACCGGCACGGCCGGCGGCAGGTCGGCCAGCAGGTCGGCGCCGCACAGCAGCTCCACGGCCTGGGCATAGCCGGAGTCGTTCAGGCGGCCCATGTTCCAGCGCACCCACTGGCGCGCCAGCTCGCCGGCGTTGGCCGACAGCAGGCGCTGGTCGGCCTTGGCGGCCATTGCGGCGACGCCTTCGTTCCTCAGCGTGGCCAGGCGCTGCGTGCGTACGCGCTCTTGCGCCTCTTCCTTGCCGGGGGCGCCGTAGCCGGCTGCCGGGCTGATGAGCACCAGCCTGGCAATGCGCGCTGCCAGCAGCGAACCCTGCCGCGCGGCATGGCCGGCGGTGATGGCGCCCAGCGAATGGCCCACGAGCACGAAGCGGTCGAGCGCCAGTGCGTCGACCAGGCCCTGCAGGCGCTGCGCATAGTCGGCAGCCTTGGGCTGCGCGGGCGCCACCGGCGTCGAGGCGCCGTAGCCCGGCGCCTCCCAGGCGATGACGCGCGCGCCCTGCGCCTGCAGCAGCAGGGCCGTGTCCAGCCACGACGCCGCGCCCGAGCCGATGCCGTGCAGGCATACGAACACCGGGCCGATGTTGCCGGCGCCGCGTTCGCGCACCGACACCACCTCGCCGCCCGGCAGCGCAATGCTGCGCGCGGCGAAGCGTGCGTCCAGGCGGGACAGTTCGGAGGCGGCGAGCGGTGCGTTCATGGCGTCGGCCTCTTTCGATCAGCGCTTGATCTTGGCCAGGGGGTGGTCGGCCGGGTAGGTCGGCGTGATGGGCTTCTTGGCGCCCAGCATCACGCACATCAGCGCGTCTTCGTCGCCGATGTTGATCTCTTCGCGGTACACGCCCGGGGGCACGGACACCAGGTCGCGGTCGCTCAGCACGGTCTCGTAGCGCTCGCCCTCGGGCGTGGTGATGACCAGCTTCATCTTGCCGCGCATGATGAAGAAGATCTCTTCCACGTCGGTGTGGATGTGCGGCGGGCCTTCATGGCCGGCCGGGATCACCATCGTCGAGAAGGTGAAGTTCTCCGAAGGCACGGTGTTCATGTCGGCGGCGACGCCGGTGCCGCCGGTGCCCACGTAGCGCATCTGCGCACGGCGGAACTTGGGGTCCAGGTCGGCCTGGAACTTCAGCGCGTCCCAGTCGTACTTGCGGGTGGAATAGCGCGCGATGCGCGTGGTCATCCACTGCTCCAGGCTCGAGCCCTCGGGGCGGGCCCAGGTGGGCTGGTCGATGTTCTTCTGATCGGACAGATCGCTCATTTCAATTGCTCCTGCAGGTAAGTGGGTTCAGGGTTCAGTGCATGACGAAGCCGCCATTGACGGCCAGCAGCTGGCCCGTCACGAAACGCGACAGGCCCGACAAGGCGAACAGGACGGCGCCGCAGACGTCGGCCGCCTGCTGCTCGCGCTGGATGGCGCGGCCGTCCATGTAGTACTGGTGACGTGCCGCGGGCACGTACTCGGTGGCTTCCACCAGCGTGAGGCCGGGGGCGACACCGTTGACGGTGATGTTGTCGGCGCCCCATTCGCGCGACAGCGAGCGCGTCATGGAGACGACAGCGCCCTTGCTCGACGCATAGGCCAGCAGCTTGGGCGCGCCCCACAGCGCCGTGTCGGACGCAAGATTGACGATGGCGCCGCGGCCCGACTGGGCCAGCGCTGCGCGGCAGGCGCGGCTCATCAGCCAGGTGCCGCGCACGTTGACGTTCATCACGCGGTCCCAGGTGTCGACGTCGAGTTCGTGCGCGTCGCGCCCACCGGAGTTGGTGATGGCGCCGTTGTTCACCAGGCCGTCCAGCCCGCCCAGCAGGCGAACGGTCTCGGCGGCGCCCGCTTCGATGGACGCGGGGTTCGACAGGTCGATGGCCAGCGCCTGCACGTCGAAGCCGGCTTCGCGCAGCGCGGCGGCCTCGGCCTGGGCCAGCTCGGCCAGGATGTCGGCGATGACCACGCGGCCGCCGGCCTTGGCAATGCACTTGGCAAAGGCCAGGCCCAGGCCGCGGGCGGCGCCGGTCACCAGCACGCGGCGTCCGGCCAGCAGGTTGGCGGGCAGCTCGGCCAGCAGGGCCTGCAGGCTCTGCGCGTCGGGCGAGGATGTGATTTGGCTCATCGCTGCGCGCCTTCAGTCGGCCTGGATGCCGAAGTCCTTGATCAGCTTGCCGAAGCGCTGGTAGTCGGCAGCCACGGTCTTGCTCAGCACGTCGGGTGCGCCGCCGGTGGGCGTGGCACCCAGTACCGTCATGCGGGGCTGCACATCGGACATCTTCAGGATCTCGTTCATGTGGCCGTTGAGCACCTTCACCACCTCGGCGGGGGTGCCCTTGGGCGCGAACAGGCCGTGCCAGGCGTCGACCACGAGGCCCTTGTAGCCCAGTTCGCCCAGCGTGGGAACATTCGGCGCGAGCGGCGAGCGGGTTTCCGACGCGGCGGCCAGCACGCGCAGCTTGTTGTCGGGCAGGTAAGGCGCCACCGGGCCCAGGGTGATGTAGGTCAGCGGCACCTGGCCGCCCAGGACGTCGTTGACGGCCGGGGCCACGCCGCGATAGGGCACGTGCATCATCTTCGTGCCGGCGGCCTTGTTCACCATCTCGCCCAGGATGTGCATGGGCGAGCCGGTGCCGGGGCTGGCGTAGGGCAGTTCCTTGGTCTTGGCGGCGTCGACCGCGTCCTTGAAGGTCTTGAAGCCGGTGGAAGGCGAAGCCACCAGGAACAGCGGCAGGCGGTCGGCCTCGATGATGGGCGTGAAGCCGCCCAGCACGTCGTAGCTGTTGGAGCCCGTGGTCTTGAGCACGAATTGCGCAATGGCAAAGGTGCTGGGCGCCAGCAGCAGCGTGTAGCCGTCGGGCGCGGCCTTGCTCACGAAGGCGCTGCCGATCACGCCGCTGGCGCCCGGCTTGTTGTCCACCACCACCGGCTGGCCCAGGCGGGACTGCAACTTCTCGGCGAACACGCGGGCCAGCGCGTCGGTGTCGCCGCCGGCCGGATAGGCCACCACGATGGTGATGGGCTTGCTGGGATAGCTCGGCTGGGCCAGGCTGGGCGCGGCCAGGGTCGCGGCGGCAAGGCCGAGGCCGAGGGCCAGTGCATGGCGACGTGCAATGTTCATCATGATGTGGGTCTCTTGCGGGACGGTGTTGTAGGGTGGAGGACCTTGCCGTTCTGCTCGAAAACCGTGTTGTTTCACTAACGGAACACTGTTTTATTTGTGGAACGACCCCTGAAGGATATGTCCGAACTGTTTCCTGCGCTTAGGTATTAACCCTAGGCCCGCGGACGCATGCGTAAGCAGAAATCTCAATTCCTGGACCGCCATGAACACTCACCTTCCCCCTGCCCTGGTTGCCTCTTTTGCCCCCACGGGCGTGCTGCGCGCCTCCATCAACCTTGGCAACCCCATCCTGGCCGGCCGCGACGCCGCCAACGCGGAGCCTGCCGGCGTGTCGGTCGACCTGGCCCGCGCTTTTGCGCAGCGGCTGGGCGTGGGCATCGAGCTGAAGGTGTTCGAGAAGGCCGCGGCGTCGGTGCAGGCCGTGCGCGGCGAGGAGGCAGACATCGGCTTCTTCGCCATCGACCCCGCGCGCAGCGAGGGCCTGCAGTTCACCGCGCCCTACGTGCTGATCGAGGGCAGCTACCTGGTGCCAGCCGCCTCGGCGTTGAAGAGCAACGACGAGGTGGACCGCCAAGGCGTGCGCGTGGCGGTGGGCAGCGGCAGCGCCTACGACCTGTTCCTGACGCGTGAACTGAAGCACGCGCAAATCGTCCGCGTGGCCGGCGCCGAGGGCGTGATCGCGGCGCTGCATGCAGGCGAAGTGCAGGTGGCGGCGGGCATCCGGCAGGTGCTGGAAGCCCAGGCGTCGGCCGACTGGCGCATGCTGCCCGGCCGCTTCATGGTGATCCAGCAGGCCATGGGCACGCCCGCATCGCGCGGCACGCAGGCCGGCGCGGTGCTGTCGGACTTCGTGGAAGAGATGAAGGCCAGCGGCTTCGTGGCACAGGCGCTTGCGCGCCACAAGGTGCAAGGCGCCAGCGTGGCGCCTGCAGCCTGAACGCACAAGGAAGCCACATGACCATCGAACTGAGCAAGGAAGTGCGCAACCAGGCCATTGCCTCCATCGAGCGCTACTTCCAGGAAAACATGGACGAGCGCATCGGCAACCTGGCCGCGGGCGCGCTGCTGGGCTTCTTCCTGGAGGAGATCGGCCCGGTCATCTACAACCGCGCCGTGGCCGATACGCAGGAGCGGCTCTTGGCGCGCGTCTCCGAAGTGGACCTGGAAGTCCACGAGGACGAGTTTCAGTATTGGCGCAAGTTCGAGCGCGGCAGCCGGCAAAAGAAGTGAATCAGGGCGCCAGGCCGGCCGACTTGACGACTGCCCCGTAACGGCCCGCCTCGTCGCGCACATAGGCCGCAAACGCCGCCGGGGTGCGCGCATCGGGGTCGGCGCCCATGTCGCGCATCCGCTGCACCATGTCGGGCGCCTGGAGCACCACGGCCATCTCCGCCGACAGGCGCTGCAGCACGGGCTGGGGCACCTTGGCCGGCGCGAAGAGCGCAAACCACGCGCTCACCTCGAAGCCCGGCAGGCCGCTCTCGGCCACCGTGGGCACATCGGGCAGCAGCGCGCTGCGCTTGGGCGAGGTAACGGCCAGCGCACGCAGCTTGCCCTGCTGGATGTTGGGCACGGCCGTGCTCTGCAGGTCGAACATCAGCGGCACATGGCCAGCCAGCACGTCGGCCAGCGCGGGCGCACTGCCGCGGTAGGGCACGTGCAGCATCTGCACCTTGGCCGCCGAGGCCAGCATCTCGCCGGCCAGGTGGTTCGACGTGCCGGGGCCGGCCGAGGCGTAGGCGAGCTTTCCGGGTTCGCGCCTTGCCGCCTCCAGCACGTCGCCCAGCTTCTGGTAGGGCGTGGCCGGGTTGGTCACCAGCACGAAGGGAATGGATGCAATGGGCGCCACCGTGGCGAAGTCGCGCACCGGGTCGTAGCCCACCTTGCTCATGGCCGGATTGATCGCATGGGAGCTCACGGTGCCCACCAGCAGCGTGTAGCCGTCGGGCGCAGCCTCGGCGACGAAGCGCGTGCCGATGGCCGTGCCGGCGCCGGCCTTGTTCTCCACCACGATGGGCTGGCGCAGGCGCTCGCCCAGCTTCTGCCCGATGGCGCGCGCCAGCAGGTCGGCCGTGCCGCCGGGCGGATAAGGCACGACCAGGTTGATCGGGCGCTCCGGATAGCCCTGGGCCTGCGCAACCTGTGCACCCAGCATCAGGGTGGCAGCCAGAGGAAGTGCGCAGAATCGGACCAGCCGGCCAAGCGAAATCATCATCGGGACTCCAGGTCGTGGGGAAGAAAGGCTCTCTCGGGCGGGAGCCTGTGCGACCCATGATGCGAAGCACGCCATGTCTTGTCCAATACCGAGCAGGCGTGCGCGTAATTCGCCGCGCGAATCACCGCGCGGCGGGCTTGATCATGCGGGCGGCGGTGGACACGAAGGCCTGGATCACCGGGTTGTCGTTGCTCGTGGCATAGGCCAGCACGAGGTCGTAGGTGCGCGGCAGCCGGCGGTCGGCAATGTCGAGCAGCACGACGTCTTCCATGTGCAGCCGCCGCATCGATGCCGGAACCAGCGCAATGCCCAGGCCGCCGGCCACCAGGGTCAGAATGGCCTGCATCTGCGAAGCTTCCTGCACGATGCGCGGCACGAACCCGGCGGCCTGGCACACGCCCAGGATCGCCGCCGCGAAACTCGCGCCAGCCGACCCCGGAAAGGACACGAAGGGCTCGTTCGCCAGTTCCTTGAGTTGCACGCGCTCGCGCTTGGCCAGCGGATGGCCGGCCGACACGGCCACCGCGAAGGGCTGGGGCTGCAATTGCACCAGCTGAAGCCCGCGCACGTCGTGCACCGGGCCGACGACCAGCGCCAGGTCGCAATCGCCGGCGCGCAGGTCCTGCATCTGGCGCGTGGTGGTCTCGGCCGTGAGCTGCAGGTGCACCGTCGGGTAGTCGTGCTGGAAGCGCTTGAACACGGCCGGCAGCACATCGAGCGCGGCGCTTGGCACGAAGGAGAAGCGCAGCGTGCCCTCCTGCCCGAGCCCCGTGCGGCGCGCGCGCTCCACCGCCATCTGCATCTGCCGCAACAGCCGCTGCGCATCTTCATGGAACACGACGCCCGCGGGCGTGAGCCGCACATGGTGCTTGCTGCGGTCGAGCAGCTGCGTGCCCACTGCCGCCTCCAGGTTCTGCATGGCCACGGATAGCGGCGGCTGCGACATGTGCAACCGGCTGGCCGCGCGGCGGAAGTTGAGTTCCTCGGCCACCACGACGTATTGGCGCAGCAAGCGGGTCTCCAGCAACACGGGCAATCCTTTCGGGAGTGGGCCGGGCCGTGGCAATACGCCAGGCGAATTACGGCTAGGCGTCGATAG
>JAFECZ010000228.1 GCA_018241905.1 Pseudomonadota bacterium | reverse complement strand
CCTCGATGTACTCGTCGATCTGGATGTCGGGCATTTCCTCCTTGGCTTCGAACAGGAGGATTTCCTGGTCGGGCATCTGCAGGCCGGCTTCGTCGGGAACGACGTGCCAGCGGCGGAAGGTTTCGTACTCGCCGCTGTCGCGGTCAACCGCCACGCGGATATCCACTTCGCCCGGGTAGAGCTTCTTGGTGGCCTGCGCCAGCGCAGACTCGACCGCGCCGAAGACGACGTCGCGTTCGACGTTCTTCTCGCGCGAGATCGCATCCACCAACATCAACATTTCGCGATTCATGCCCCACTCTCCTGAAGTCAAGCCGGCGTATCGCCGCCGGCAGCATCAAATGAACCCTCACGGGTTTTGGCCTTGCGGCCCTTGAAATCCACAATTGGTGCCAGCCGCGCCTCGCGCAGCTCGTCCAACGCAAAGCCCAGCGCCTGCAGGGGTGCAGGCGCGCGCTTCTTGCTCACCTTTTGTCCGGGCTTGGGCTCGGGCACATCGCTCCAGACGATTTGCCAGCCACCACCCTCGGCACGCTCCAGCGTGCCGCGAAACTTCTTGCGATTGGCCGCCACGGGCGTTGCCGCACCCTGGCCCACCGCACCGATCGGCGCCTTGAGCGTGATGTCGATCACTTCGCCGGCAAAACGCTCGAAATCCTTCTCGCCACGCAGCGGACGGTCGATACCGGGCGAGGACACCTCAAGCCGCTTGTAATCGACGCCATCGACCTCCAGCGCGAACTGCAGCTGGCGCGTGACCTTCTCGCAGTCTTCGACCGTCACGAAAGGCTCTGGCGCTGCGCCCGCCTGCTCCAGATGGGGGCCGGCCCAGGGCAAATCAATCGTGACGCGCAGCAGGCCTCCCGCCGAGCGCTCGATCTCGATCAGGTCGTAGCCAAGCCCGGCCACGGTTTGTTCCACTGTCTGCTGCAATGCCACGTGTCTAGATGTTTTCCTGAAGTACTCCGCCCGGCGCCTGCGCGTGACGCCGCACGATAAAAATGAAGCACAAACGAAAAACGGGCGGTGAGTACCCGCCCGTTTTGGTCGTGAGCCTCAAATTATATGCCAAATGCGCAAATTTCGTGCTAATTGCCTAGTCGGCAATAACTCGAGCGCACCCGCGCCGCGATATTTCAGCGTACCGCCGCCGGATCCTGCTTTCGCCACCAGACGGTCACGAACAGCAGTGCCCCGGCCAGCAGGGCCGCGCCAGCCGCCAGGAGGGGCACCGAGAACGACCCGGTGCGCTGTGCCAGCGGGGCCGCGAACAGGGGCCCGACGATCTGCCCCACTCCATATGAGGCCGTGGCAAGCCCGATCAACCCGGCGGCTGCATTGCCGCGAAGACGCCGGGCGTCGCGCACCGCAAACAGGGTAATGGCGGTAAAGGGCAGCCCGAGCAGCAGGCTGCCCAGCGCAAAGCCCACCACGGTGGGCCACGCCACCGACAGCAGCACCCCCAGCGCCTGCATGGCGTAGGCGCCCGCCAGCATCAGGCGGTTGTCCCAGTGCAGGGGCAGGCGGGCACCGAGGATGGCGCCCGGGATCACGGCGAGCCCGAACAGGGGCCAGAACAGGTCGGGCCAGGACGAGCCGGGCAAGGCCTGGCGCGCGATCACCGGCAGGAAGGTAGCGGTGATGATGTAGCCGAAGCCCGCCAGCCCGTACAGGCCGATCAGCCAGCGCGCATCGCTGGCCGCGGCCTTGTCGGGGGTGCCGTCGGCTTGCGCAGCGGCAGCCGGCCTTGGCGCCTCGTGATGGCTGCCGTCGTCGAAGATCCGCCAGATCAAGGCGCTCAGCAGCACGGCGGCAAGACCGTAGGCCACCCAGGTGCCATCGGCGCCCCAGCGGTCGCTCACGCTGCCCAGCACGCCGGCCAGAAGGATGCCGACGCCCGGCCCGGCGTAGATCACCCCGCCCAGCTTGGGAGCACCGGTCTCGGCCAGGCGGCGCAGGCCCCAGCCGGAGGCAAACACAAAGGTCCATGCGCTCATCACGCCAGCTGCGGCGCGCATGACGCCCCAAGCGCCAAACCCGTGCAGCAGCCCCATGCCCAGCAGCAAGGCCGCGGTGCTGGCCAGGCCGATGCGCACCATGGCCGAGGGCCGCGCGTGAATCGCGGCGCACGACAGCGCGCCCACGAAATAACCCAGGTAGTTGAGCGATGCCAGCACGCCGCCGCCTTGCAGGTCGAGCTTTCCTTCCTGGAGCATGAGGGGCAACGCAGGCGTGAAGGCGAAGCGCCCCAGGCCCATGGCAACCGCCAGGCTCACCATGCAGGCCAGGGCGGCGCGCCAGGCGCCGCGGCGGTCTTCGTCAGACATCGAGGGCTGCCGCCACCAGCTTGCGGGTGTAGGGGTCTTGCGGGGAATCGAGCACGCGGTCGACCTCGCCGGCTTCGAGCACCTGCCCGTCCTTCATGACCATGACGCGATGGGCCATGGCACGGATGACCTCGACGTCGTGGGTGATCAGCAAATAGCTCAACCCGCGCTCGCGCTGCAGGCGCTGCAGCAGCGCCAGCACCTGCTTCTGGATGGTGACGTCCAGTGCGCTGGTGGGCTCGTCCAGCACCAGCAGCTGCGGCCGCACGATCAAGGCGCGGGCCACGGCAATGCGCTGGCGCTGGCCGCCGGAGAACTCGTGCGGGTAGCGCCCCAGCAGACCGGGAAACTGCTGCTCGGCCAGGCCCACTTCGGCCAGCACCTGCACCACCTGTTCGCGCCGCTGCGCCTCGGTCAGTGCGCCGTCGTGCACCGCCAGGCCTTCGCCGACGATCTCCTCGATGGTCATGCGCGGCGAAAGCGAGGAAAACGGATCCTGGAAAACCACCTGGATGAAGCGCCGCAACGACCTGTTGGCGCTGCCGCCTGCCCATGCCCGGCCATCCACCTGCAGCGCCCCGCCGTGCGGCAGCAGGCCCAGCACCGCCAGCGCGAGCGTGGACTTGCCCGAACCGGATTCACCGACGATGCCCAGCGTCTCGCCCGGGCGCACCTGCAGGTCGGCACCGTGGACCGCCACGAATTCGCCCTTGCTGAACCAGCCGCGGATGCCGGGCCGGGCCACGGGATACGCCACGCGCAAGCGCTGCGCCTGCACGACGGGCGGCTGGGCATCCTGCGGCGCCGTGGCTGCCGGATCGCGCGCCGGCCGGCTGTCGATCAGCTTGCGGGTGTAGGCATGCTGCGGCGCGCCGAACACCTTTGCCACCTGGCCCTGCTCGACGATGCGGCCCTGCTCCATCACCGCCACCCGGTCGGCAAAGCGCTTCACCATGTTCAGGTCGTGCGTGATCATGATCACCGCCATGCCGTGCTTGCCGGCCAGGTCGTCGAGCAGGTCGAGGATCTGCACGCGCAAGGTCACGTCCAGCGCAGTGGTCGGCTCGTCGGCCAGCAGCAGGCGCGGCTTGCAGGCCAGGGCCATGGCGATCATGGCGCGCTGGCGCTGGCCGCCCGAGAGCTGGTGCGGAAACGCAGTTGCGCGCCGCCTGGGATCGGGAATGCCGGTCTCGGCCAGCAGTTGGATGGCGGCTTCGTGGGCCGCCGCGGGCGACAGCGCCTCGTGCAGCTCGAGCACCTCGGCGATCTGGTCGCCCACCGGGAACAGCGGGTTGAGCGCCGTCATGGGCTCCTGGAAGATCATGGCGACTTCCTTGCCGCGCACGCCGCGCAACTGGCGCTCGCTCAGCGTCAGCAGGTCGCGCGGCGCCTGGCCGCCCTGCCCCGCCGCCGGGGAAAAAAGCGCCGCCCCATCCACGCGCGCATCGGGCAGCAGGCGCAGCAGAGACAACGCCGTCACCGTCTTGCCCGAGCCCGACTCGCCCACCAGCGCGAGCTTCTCGCCCGCGGCCAGCTCGAAATCCACGCCGTGCACCACGGCCTTGCCGCCAAAGGCGACCTGCAGGTTCTTGACCTGGAGCAGCCTGGCGCTCATCGATCCATCTTTCTCGGGTCGAGCGCATCACGCAGCGCATCGCCCATGAAGGTCAGCAGCATCAGCGTGAGCACCAGCACGCCGAAGGTGGACAGCGAGATCCACCAGGCATCGAGGTTGGCCTTGCCCTGGTTGAGCAGTTCGCCCAGCGACGGCGTGCCCGGCGGCACGCCCAGCCCCAGGAAGTCCAGCGACGTGAGCGCCAGGATGGCCGCGCTCATGCGAAACGGCAGGAAGGTCACCACCGGCGTCATGCTGTTGGGCAGGATGTGGCGCCGCATGATGCGCAGGTTGCCCACGCCCAGGGCACGCGCGGCGCGCACGTAGTCCATCTGCCGGTTGCGCAGGAACTCGGCGCGCACGTAGTCCGACAGGCCCATCCAGCCGAACAGGCTCAAGAGCACCAGCAGCAGCGCCACGCTGGGCGCGAAGATGGCGCTGAAGATGATCAGCAGGTACAGCTCGGGCATGGAGCCCCAGATCTCGATGAAGCGCTGGAAGGCCAGGTCGGTCTTGCCGCCGAAGTAGCCCTGCACCGCGCCGGTCGCGATGCCCAGCACCACGCCGATGGCCGTGAGCGCCAGCGCAAAGAGCACGCTTACCCGAAAGCCGTAGATCAGTTGCGCCAGCAGGTCGCGCCCGCGGTCATCGGTGCCGAAGATGTTCTCGGCCGAAGGCCGGGCCGGGTTGGGCAGCTTGGCGAAGTAGTTGAGCGTGCGCGGGCCGTAGGGGTTGGGCGCGTACACGGCCCAGTTGCTGCCCTGCGTGATGCGCTCGCGGATGAAGGGGTCGAGGTAGTCCGCCGGTGTCTCGAAATCGCCGCCGAAGGTCTTTTCGGAGTAGTCGCGCAGCACGGGGAAGTAGGTCTGCCCCTCGTAGCGGACGATAAGCGGCTTGTCGGTGGACAGCACCTCGGCAAAGAGCGAGAGCACCACCATCGTCGAGAACAGCACCAGGCTCCAGAAGCCCAGCCGGTTTCGCCTGAAGCGCCGCCAGGCGCGTCGGCCGGGGCTCATGGATGTTGTTGTCGGGTTGGCGTTGCTCATCGTGTCAGTCGAACTTCACCCGTGGATCGACCAGCACATAGCAAAGGTCGGAGATGAGCTTGGTGACCAGCCCGATCAGCGTGAAGAGGAACAGCGTGCCCAGCACCACGGGGTAGTCGCGGCGGATCACGCTCTCGTAGCTCAACAGGCCCAGGCCGTCGAGCGAGAACAGGGTCTCGATCAGCAGCGAGCCGGCGAAGAACGCACCGATGAACGCCGACGGAAAGCCGGTGATGATGGGAATGAGCGCGTTGCGCATCACGTGCTTCCACAGCACCTTGCGCTCGTCCAGCCCCTTGGCGCGGGCGGTCAGCACGTACTGCTTGCGAATCTCTTCCAGGAAGGAGTTCTTGGTGAGCATGGTGGTCACTGCAAAGCTGCCCAGCACCATGGCAATGAGCGGCAAGGTGATGTGCCAGAGATAGTCGACGATGCGCGCGCCCCAGCCCAGTTGATCCCAGTTGGATGAGGTGAGCCCGCGCAGCGGAAACCACTGCAGCTGCCCGCCGAACACCACCAGCAGCGCCACGCCCAGCACGAAGCCCGGAATGGCATAGCCGACCAGGATCAGCAGCGTGGTCACGAAGTCGAAGCGCGAACCCGCGCGCACCGCCTTGGCCACGCCCAGCGGAACGGCCACAAGGTAGCTGATGAAGAAGGTCCACAGGCCCAGGCTGATGGACACCGGCATCTTCTCCTTGACCAGCGTCCACACGTCCTTGCGCTGGTAGAAGCTGGTGCCCAGGTCGAGGCGGGCAAAGGACTTGAGCATTTGCCAGAAGCGCTCGTGCGCGGGCTTGTCGAAGCCGTAGAGCTTCTTGATCTCCTCGATGCGCTTGGGGTCCAGGCCCTGGCGGCCGCGGTAGCCCGCGCCGGCGCTGGCCGCGCCCTCGCCGCCCGAATCGCGGCCCTGCAGCTGCGCCACCATCTGCTCCACCGGCCCGCCCGGCACGAACTGGATGACGGTGAAGGTGACGAGCAGCACCCCCAGCAGCGTGGGGATCATCAGCAGCAGGCGCTTGAAGATGTAGCTGGCCATTTCTTCCTATTTGTTGGAGGGCGAGGCCCACCAGGTGCTTACTGCCCAGTCGCCGGCTTCGTAGTACGGCGGAATGGTGGGCGGCAGCACGAAAGGCGCCGGCCGGTAGCCGATCAGGAAGGCATCGCCGTAGTACTGCGGCACGCCGTAGTAGCCGTGCGAAAGAAGCCGGTCGAGCACGCGCATCGCGGTTACCAGCTCGGGCCGGGTGTGCGCCGAGACCACCTTGCCCACGATGGCGTCGATGGCCGGATCGGCAATGCCCCAGATGTTGGACGAGCCCGGCGTTTGCGCGGCCTTGGAGCCGAAGCGCTCGAACAGCTCGCTGCCCGGCGAGTTGCTGCCCGGCAGGCGGATGGTGGTCATCTCGAAATCGAAGTTGTCCATGCGCTGCTGTGCCAGCGAGAAGTCGACGCTGCGAAAACTCATCTCGATGCCCAGCTTGCGCAGCGCGCCCTGCATGGGAGCCATCACGCGCACCGTGGAAGGCTGGTCGTTGAGCACTTCGATGGTGAAGGGCTCGCCCTTGGCATTGCGCAGCGCGCCGTCGCGGTAGGTCCAGCCCGCATCGGCGAGGAGCTTTTGCGCCTGGCGCAGGTTGTCGCGCAGGCTGTGCGGCGGCGTGGTGGTGGGCGAGACGACGGCCGGCCCGAAGACCTCGGGGCGCAGCTTGCTGCGCAGCGGCTCCATCAGCGCCAGCTCGTCCGGTCCCGGCACGCCTTCGGCATGGAATTCGCTGTTGGGAAACCAGCCTTCGACCCGCTTGTACAGGCCGTAGAACATCTGCTTGTTCAGCCACTCGAAGTCGAAGGCCAGGCCGATCGCCTGGCGCACCCGCACGTCCTTGAACTTGTCGTTGCGCAGGTTGAACACCCAGCCCTGGTAGTCGCCCGGGTTGCCGTTGGGAAAGGCGCGCTTGACCACCTCGCCGCTGCTGAAGGCCTTGCCCGTGTACTGCCGCGCCCAGTTGCGCGAGATGAATTCGCGCATGAAGTCGTACTCGCCGGCCTTCAGGCCCTCGAAGCGGCTGGTTTCGTCGAGGTAGATCTTGAAGGTGACCCGGTCGAAGTTGAACAAACCCTTGCGCACCGGCAGCTCGGCACCCCAGTAGCTGGGGTCGCGCACATAGGTGATGTCGCGGCCCAGGCGGTTGCTGGGCAGCTTGTAGGGGCCCGAGGCAACCGGCAGCTCGGTCGTGACCTGGTCGAAAGGTTTGCCCGCACCCCATGCGCGGCCGAACACCGCCATGCCGCCCACCACCAGCGGAAGCTCGGGGTTGGGCGTTGCGAAGTCGAAGCGCACGGTGCGCTCGCCAATGGCGGTGGCCTTCTTCACCTCCGCATAGATGGTGCGGAACTGCGGCGCGGCCTCCTTGCTCATCAGCGTGTTGAAGGAATGCACCACGTCCGCGGCCAGCACCGGCGTGCCGTCGTTGAAGCGCGCCTTGGGGTTGAGGCGGAAGGTGGCCGAGAGCCGGTCGGGCGCCACATCCACGTCCTCGGCCAGCAAGCCGTAGGCGGTCGTCGGTTCCTCGCTGTTGCCGGTGAGCAGACTCTCGAACATGAGCGCGCCCAGGCCCGCCGGCGCCGTGCCCTTGAGCGTGAAGGGATTGAACTTGTCGAAATTGGTCGGCCGCGTGGGCGGCACCAGCCGGATCTCGCCCCCCTTGGGCGCATCGGGGTTCACGTAGTCGAAGTGGGTGAACCCCGCCCCGTACTTGATGTCCCCGAATTGCGCGTAGGCATGCGCGGCCCACGAGGGGGCCGCCAGCAGTGCCAATACCAGTAGCCACCACGCTCGCATGCGAGAATTCTCGCCCAAGATTTCACGAGACCTTTTCAAGAGGCATTCAAATGGGCTTTCTCGCCGGCAAGAAACTACTCATCACGGGCGTCCTGAGCAATCGTTCGATTGCCTATGGCATCGCCAAGGCCTGCCACGAACAAGGGGCCGAGCTGGCCTTCAGCTACGTGGGCGAACGCTTCAAGGACCGAATCACCGAGTTCGCCGCCGACTTCGGCTCCAAGCTGGTGTTCGACTGCGACGTGGGCGACGACGCGCAGATCGACAAGCTCTTTGCCGACCTGGCCCAGACCTGGCCCAAGTTCGACGGCTTCGTGCACAGCATCGGCTTCGCCCCGCGCGAAGCCATTGCCG